>QMPQ01000105.1 GCA_003648635.1 Bacteroidota bacterium
AGGAGAAGGAGATATACCCGTTGATATGCAGAACCGCCGATCGATACTGGTCTTCTTCATCGTGATTCTGGCAGTGTTGTTGTTGATCCTGCTGGCTGATCCATTACAGCTGCGGGAGCCGGGAAGCAGAAGTATAGCTCTCAAAAACATGGAGGAGGTGGACCGTGTAGTACTGGTCGATTCCTATAACACTACTGAGCTCATCAGGAGCGATGCAGGCTGGTATCTGTTTGGTTCAGAACCGGTTAGTCCGGTGGCTGTAGAAAACTTGTTGATCGCTGCCAGCAGGCTGGAGGTGGGGTCCATCCTGGCTTATGAAGAATTTAAGGAATCTGTGGGTACGCAGGAAGACAACAGGGAAATCACCTTCTTCAAAGGTGATAAGCTTATGCTCGCCTACGGACTAAAAACGATGTCGGGTAAATTCCTCTTACATCCAATCCCGTCCGAAAGAGCTTATTACGTGGCACTACCGGGATACCCGGATCTGGATCTTGACCGGGTCTTTTCTGCCACTCCTGATCATTACCGCGAACACCTGCTCATAGATTTGCGGCCGTCAGATATATCTTCCATAGAGATTGACCTGGCTTCCGGGGAGGCCTTTCGTTTTAGCCAGGATCCGGAAGGACTTATTACATGCGATCCGCTCAATGACAGCACCATCCTGCCCGATGGTGCAGCCAATGAGCTTAGCACGAAACTCTTGTTCTCCTATTTCACCTCAATCAGGTATGAGCAGCGGGCAGGCATAACGGCCGATTCTCTCCTGCTAATTGATTCTCTCCTGGTAGCTGATTTACTCCTGGTAGCTGATTCACTCCTGGTAGCTGATACTATTCCGAAGAAGATGGCGACTATTGGCGTGACATCCTACAGCGGAGAGCATTACTCTCTGCAGGTGTTTTCGTACCATACTTTCCCGGGTTCGAAAGCCGATCTATTCCGTGCCCTGGTTCTTTACAATGATGAGCAGGATGCCTTGTTTGTTAACTACATCTACCTGGATGTTCTAATGCGTGGTCTATCCCATTATTTTGGGGAAAAGTAGCTGAGGCTTTAACGATTTTTTTTCGTATAATTGATGGTTAATTGACTTATTAAATAAAAGCCTTAGCACATGAAATTTGTTGTATCCAGTATGGAACTGTTGGGTCATCTACAGGCCATCAGTCGTGTGATATCCAATAAGAACACACTCCCCATTTTAGATAATTTCCTTTTTTCGCTCGAAGATGGAATTCTGGAGATTACCTCATCCGATCTGGAATCGACTCTGGTTACACATATCCAGCTCGACAATACGGATGGTTCGGGTGCTGTGGCAATCCCTGCACGCTTGCTGACCGATACACTCAAGGAGTTTCCCGAATTACCCCTCAATTTTGAAGTCAACCCCGACAACCTGATGGTAGTGATTCAAAGCGAGAGTGGAAAATTTTCTATCCCGGGCCAGAATGGAGCTGAGTTTCCACAGATGCCGGTTATTAAGGATGACCAAAAGCAGACCCTGGAACTTGAACAGGAAGTGCTTTTATCCGGGATCAGCAAGTCGCTGTTTGCCACTGCCGACGATGAACTACGACCGGTCATGAATGGAATCTATATGGAGCTGTCTCCCGATGACATTACATTTGTGGCATCTGATGCTCACAAACTGGTACGTTACAAGCGTACAGATGCAGCTGCCGGGAGTGCTTCAAGCTTTATCCTTCCAAAGAAGCCAGCATCCCTTTTGAAGAATATTTTACCCAGGGAGGAGAACAAGGTGGTTCTGGAGTTTGATGACCGGAATGCCTCTTTTACCCTGACCAACTACAAACTGGTATGCAGGCTTGTTGAAGGCAATTACCCAAGCTATAACTCGGTGATACCAAGTGATAATCCTTACAAAATGAGTATAGACAGGCTGGCCTTCTACAATACACTGAAACGTGTGTCGGTCTTCTCTAACCAGGCCAGTAACCTGGTGAAGCTAAGCCTCACTGGAAATCAGTTAAATATCTCAGCCCAGGATATTGATTTCTCAATTTCTGCTACAGAACGACTCAGTTGTCAGTATGAAGGAGAGGACATGGAAATTGGTTTTAAATCTACTTTCCTGATTGAGATTCTGGCCAACCTGGCCTCAGACGATGTGGTTCTGGAAATGAGCGATCCCACACGAGCCGGAATCCTGCTGCCTTCTACAACTGAGAATGAGAACGAAGATACCCTGATGCTCCTGATGCCTATGATGATAAATGCTTAGCGCATGAGGCTGAAACTGAAGAATCCAATTATTTTTTTCGATCTCGAGACCACCGGAATTAATATAGCATCGGATAGAATTGTTGAGATCTCCTATCTAAAGGTAGATCTGAACGGAAATGAAAGCACTAAAACACTGCGTTTGAATCCCGAAATGCCTATTCCTGAAAAGGTAGTTGCCATTCATGGCATAAGCAATGAGGATGTGAAAGATGCACCCACCTTTAACGAGGTGGCAAAAAGTATTGCCAGGGATTTTGAAGGATGTGATCTGGGGGGATATAACTCGGTGAGATTTGATATACCCCTGCTGGCGGAGGAGTTTCTCAGGTCGGGTGTGGACATAGATCTGAAAAGAAGAAAATTTGTAGATGTACAGGTGATATTCATGAAGATGGAACCCCGGACCTTATCAGCGGCCTACAAGTTTTTCGCAAATAAAGAGCTGGAAAATGCCCATTCGGCCGAAGCCGATACCCGAGCCACCTATGAAGTTCTGCAGGCCCAGCTGGACCGCTATTCCAACCTCGAGAATGACATTGGGAAACTAGCCGAATTCTCGGCCCACAACCGCAATGTGGATTTTGCAGGCAGGATAATTTATAATGAGGATGATGTGGAAGTGTTCAACTTTGGGAAATACAAAGGCACACCTGTCAGCGAAGTACTTGATAGAGATCCTGGCTATTATGGTTGGATGATGAGGGGAGATTTCCCACTCTATACCAAGAAAGTACTTACCAGCATAAAGCTGAGTTCCATTAAGAAATAGCCTTATGAAGATCATATGCATCGGGAGGAATTATGTTGCTCACGCCCGGGAGTTGAACAATGAAGTTCCCGACAAGCCGGTTTTCTTTTTGAAACCGGACTCTGCACTGGTTATATCCAACCGTCCCTTTTTTTATCCCGAATTCTCCAAGGATGTACATCACGAACTTGAGGTGGTGATCCGGATCAACAGGTTGGGCAGGAGTATTGAGGAGCAGTATGCCCACCGCTATTATAACGAGGTCGCCCTTGGCATTGATTTTACAGCCCGTGACCTGCAGGCGGAACAGAAAAAGAAAGGTCTGCCCTGGGAAATTGCCAAAGGTTTCGATTACTCGGCACCTATCAGCGAATTTCACCCCCTGGATAAATACGGAGATATCCACAACTTAAGCTTCAGGCTGGATGTGAACGGGAAGACCGTTCAGGATGGCAATACGTCCCTGATGATCTTTAGTTTTGAGAAAATCATTGCCTATGTATCCCGTTTTATGACCCTGAAGACCGGTGATCTGATCTATACAGGCACTCCGGCAGGAGTGGGCCCGGTGGCAATCAACGATCGCCTTGAGGCTTACCTGGAAGGGGATAAATTGATGGACTTCCCTGTAAAATAATGTCAAGAACCAGCTATAAGATTCACCGGATCGGACTGGCGAATGTGTCTTCCTACCTGATTTACAGGCCAGGAGAGGCAATCCTGGTTGACTCTGGAAGCAGCGGTTCAGAAGAAAAGATACTGGAAACTTTGCAACGATTGGGACTGGAGCCGGCAATGCTAAAGTTGCTTGTGCTTACCCACTCGCACTTCGATCATGCAGGATCGGCAGGGCGTTTGAAGGAACTGACCGTTTGCAAAGTGATGGTCCATAGCTCCGAGGCAGAAAGACTTAGAAAGGGCTACTCACCCATACCCTCAGGAACACGCTGGAAGGCAAAGCTGCTGGTGGGGGTGGGCCGGATTTTTGCCGGGAGACTGATGAATTTTCCCGGAGCAGAACCGGACCTCCTGGTGGATGAAAGTTTTGATCTGGAGGCCTTCGGTTTTCCGGGAAAGGTGATACATGCCCCGGGGCACACCTTTGGATCGATGGTGGTTTTAATGGAGGGTGGAGAGCTTATTGCCGGGGATACCCTGTTTGGTGTGGAGAATAAGCAGCACTTCCCACCCTTTGCCGAGGACCTGAATGCTTTGGTCAATAGTTGGAAGTATATACGTGAGCTGCCGGTCAAGACCTTTTACCCGGCACATGGTCGATATTTCTCCATGGATAGCTTCCTGACCGAATACGAATCTGCTATAGAAAGATACAGTTGAATTAGTGGAGGAAGGAATCCAGGGTCGTGTACACTTCTTTTTTCTGCTCTTCGGGCATGTTAGAGATCCGGGTCCGGTGCGATCCGCCTTCCTTGAAGAATATTTTTGAATTACTGTCGCCAATGGAAGTGACTGCTGTAGCTGACCAGGTGTCGTATTCGCCGTATATGAAAATGTAATTCTCAGCTTCCTCACTCATGTATTGCTGTATCTCCACCGAAAGTTCATCATTAAAGCTTAGATCAACTCTTTCAGGTATGGTGAAGGTGAAGATGGGATTGTCCACATGCTGCAGATATTTCCCAAAGGCATCCAGATCATATCCATAGTAGCCCATCTCAGTAAGCGCCTGGTAGAAAAAGGGCCTGTATTCCACAATAGACTGATCCGAAAAGTAGTCGAAGCCAGCCACACGATTCATATGTTGGATGATATCTTCTGCCAGAGCAAGCTTTCCGGGAATTTTGTTCGAAGGGACATATCCCCACTGCCAGTAAGCAAATGAATACTCAAGAACACAATATTCATAAGCCTTCTCAATGCCGCCAACCAGTTCGTAGGTATAGCCTTTTTTATCAGACAGGGCTTTGAAAGCATCCAGGTATTCCACCTGATTTTTCAGGGCAAGCTTCTGAAATTTTTTCACTTTCCTGCGTTCCTTCGGGCTTCCCACCTGATCAAGAAAGGTGTAAATCCGTTCATCTTCCAGTCCATAGTTTAGTGGAGCCACATAGGGAATTCTTATATCCACATCATCTGGATAATAAAAACTATGGTACATCACGGTTTGTCCCCCTTTACTAATACCGGTGGAGATCCATTGCCCGGTGTAAAATTCTTTGAACATGGTGACGATCCGGTGATGATCCGAGGCGGCCTGCCAGGTATCCAGGTAATCCCAGTTGATACTATCAGGCTTGCTCTTGCCAAAGTACCGGTGCTCTACCATAAGCTGGTTACATCGTAATTGAGCTGTGATTTCAGAGGTATAATAGTATTTTGCATCATATCCTTCTGTAATTAAAACCACCGGTTGCTCTGGGTCTACATGGGATATATAGACACGCTGTGCAAAAGTTTCACCATCTGGATTGCGGTGATCTATGGGCTGCTCGATCATCAACTCCAGGATACCTTCAAAGGTGGATTCGTTTTGCAGGGTCCGGACTACTTTTACCTCTTTCCGGTTTAAAAAATCCTCCAGACTAACAGCCGCCAGGACGTGAATTACAACAAAGACCAGCAGGGCCCCTGAAAGGAATAGCTTCTTCATAAGGGGAGCAAAAATAGTTAAAAATTTATACATCAGCGATTCAGTCTGTATACCGGGTAGCGCATATATGTAGACTCTGACCATGGAGACCGTTCGTAGATAAATCTGAGTTGCTGATAGCCATTTTCAGCAAACTTACTATCCTCTTTCTTCTTCTCCTTAAACTCCTTTTTTAACTCCGGATCATTTTTAAGCAGATCCTCAGCAGTCTCCTCAAAGATGTAGGGAGAAAAGTATTCATTTCTGAAAAGTATCTCATCGAAAAAATTCCAGCTGAAAAAGGAATCATAGCCTTTCGGTTCGAGGGTCTGTACCAGGTATTCAATGGCCTGTTGTTTGCTTGGAATGATCCAATCACCTGCCAGGACTTGGACCTTCTCCCTTAGTTCTCGGGTCTCTACACCATAATGCCGGTAGTGCCCGTTGTAGGGCTGATCCACAGTCTTATAACTTTCTATATAATAGATATCCAGCTCCATGATGCTGTCGGAACTCAGCTGCTCCATTTTTACCCCGTTCAGTTGAAGACGTTCCACCACTTGCCTCCATGCTGAGGGAACGATATAGTATTCAGGCACAGAGGCGGTTATTATGGGCTTAAAGTACTTGTAGTAGGGGATCTCCTTTTCCCATGGAGCACTTCTGTCGAAATAGTAGTTCTGTTGTCCGGTGACTTTGCTTTTTCTTTGTTTCACCTCATAACCACTAAAGTTGATCAGGTCGGACCTGGAGGTATCCAGTTTCCACTGAAGGGTAAATTCCTGACGCATCATCTTCTCCTGCCATGCGGCTCTCTTCACCTCTGCTAAAGCACTTCCGTAAAGTCCGCTGAACCGGAGGGTTTCCCTTAACAGGTACCAGGTGGAAAGCACCCTGTCTTCAAAAGATTTGAACATATGCGTCTCTACGGTAAAGGCAAGGGTATTGTATAGGCTGACATATCCCGAAGTGTACCTGGGATAGTCCATAAATGCAATGATCCCCTGGTCGGGCGTTCGTTTATAACTCCAGACATAAGGGCTCATCAGATAGGGGGAGCGATCCATCCCTTCGAATAGAAAGGGCAGGAGGGTGGAATCGAGGAACCTGGCCTGTGAAGGTTCGTGGCGCTGGGCATGGCTATTGATCAGGGTGATGGTATAGGGATAGTCCGACCCATTGGAGGTATGTGTATCCACAAATATATCAGGATCCCAGCTTCTCAAAAGAGGTACCAGCGATTGGGTATTTCTGGAATCAAGCTTGATAAAATCACGGTTCAGGTCCAGGTTTCGTGCATTGCCCCGGAATCCATGCTCTACCGGACCGTTCTGGTTGGCCCGGTGAAACGATCCGCGCATGAGGGCACCACCCACGTTGAAAATGGGGACAATGGCTATGACAGTATGATCGAGGTAGTGGGCACAGCTGTCTTTGCCCGACAGGAGATCGCTGGCCAGTTTCAGGCTTGCATCAACACCGCAGGGCTCACCCGGGTGGATCCCGTTGTTGATAAAAAGGATGCTTTTCCCAGATTCACGAATCTCTTGCGGTGAAAATTGACGACCCCTGTCAATAACAAAGAGGTGAAGGGGTCTGCCGGCATCGGTCCATCCTACTTCCAGCAGCCTGGCATCTTCATACTGTTCATCCAGCCATTGGTACATATCAATGGCCTCCTGCCAGGTAAGTGTTTCATTGGAAGCATATCTCAATGCTACCTGTCCACTGACCGGCAGGATGAACCCTGCAAACAGGATGACTCCGGTGACCAGAAGGCGAAGGAGATAGCTATAATCGTGCTTGAGCCAGTTCATTTTCCAGTTTTTTAAAGTAGTCGCTTACCGTGCTGTCTGCACCTTGCAGTTCAGTTGTATCCAGACCATGCTTGCGAATATAGTTAATCACACCCAGGGGACCGGTATTTACAGAATCTGTTTGCGAAACAGCTTGGAGCTGTAAGTTATATTGTTCAAAAAATAAGCATAAATCCTCAAATTGCTGCCTGTATTTTTCAAGCAGGCGGTCGCATAGCCGGCATCCATCCGAGAGATGTTCAAACCTGGTTTTTACATTCGCCAGGATCCGTGTCCCAAGCTCCTCAAGGGGGATGCCCCGCTTCAGATATATCTCGGCATAGCGATATACTCCGATGATGCCCAGGGCTTCAGATCATCTGCCACAGACAGGAAAGTCAGAATTTCAGGAGGAGTTTCCGGGCTGAAGGACGTAAATATCTGCACATCCTTCCTGTCGTGTAGTTCAATGGCCCTCAGGATCTCCTCTTTACGTTCTGGCCAAACTCTTCCTGTTTGCCCGAACCAGGATATGCATAGCTCACTTCCAAGCATTCCATGATCTTCGCGAGTGGAAGTTGCCATGCCCAGATCGTGGAAGAATGCAGCGATCAATACCCCTTCAACCAGGGATTGATCCATTCTGGAATTGAAGCTGGCTATCTCTTTTAGCAAGACCTTGCACAGGTTCCATACCCGCATGTGATGGGTGTGATCATGGGAGGGAAGCGAATTATCGTGAAAAAGCGCTTTTGCAATGTTATACAGCTCATCCAACCAGGTCGCCTCAGCCCGGGCGATCCATATATTAATCCCAGGTTCCAAGCCTTGTCAGCTTACCCGGGTCAGTTTCAACATATTGGTTTTTCCTTTCTCCAGGATGGGAATGCTACCCACATGGACCACCAGGTCCCCTTTTTTCAGCAGGTTCTGACTGACCAGGAATTCCTCTGTATAAGCGATATATTCGTTGATATCATTGCACTCTTCAAAGTAGTAAGTCCTTACACCCCATACAAGAGACAGATCGGTAAGCACATCCCTGTTCATGGTAAAGGTGAGAATAGGAGCCTTAGGCCGGTGTGAACTGATTCTGATGGCAGTAAATCCTGAATGGGTAAGGGTGACTATAGCTGCTGCATTCACCTGTTCGGCAAGCTGAACCGCGCTGCGGCATATGGAATCGGCAAGAAAGTTTTTTGCTCCGGGGGGCGATACATGTCCTTTGTTATAAATATACTCCTCGGTTTCAGTGGAGTCGATGATCAATTGCATGTTTCGCACGGTCTCAACGGGATATTTACCTACGGAGGTCTCACCGCTTAGCATTACCGAATCGGCTCCGTCCAGCACCGCATTGGCCACATCATTGGCCTCGGCCCGCGTTGGAGTTGGATTGGTGATCATGCTCTCCATCATCTGTGTGGCCACAATTACCGGTTTTGATTTTCTGTGACATCTCTTGATGATGTCCTTCTGGATCAGGGGGACCTTATGGAATTCGACTTCCACGCCCAGATCCCCACGGGCCACCATCACGGCATCAGAAGCACTGATGATGCCTTCAATCTCTTCAAGAGCTTCCGGTTTTTCAATTTTTGCTATGACCCTTGCATCACCGGGATGTTCATCGATGATCTTTCGAAGATCCAGGATATCCTGTTCCTTTCTAACAAAGGAGAGGGCCAGCCAGTCTACCTGGTGTTCCAGTAAAAACATTGCATCCTTGATATCCTTTTCAGTCAGACTTGGTTGGGAAATTTTGGTATGCGGAAGGTTCACCCCCTTCTTACTGCCCAGGGGACCGCCTGCAATAACTTTACATGTAACGCTGTCTGTTTTGTTGGATCCCGTAACTTCAAGAATCAACTTTCCATCATCCACCAGGATTCTTTCGCCTATGGCGACATCGGAAGGCAGACGTTCATAACTCAGGTAGGCTTTCTCGGTGGTACCTGTACAGGGAGTGGTCACAAAAGAGAACTCCTGCCCGTCTTCCAGTAGCACCTTATCGTTTTCCATATTCCCCACACGTAGCTTGGGGCCCTGGAGATCGCCCAGGATCGCCACATTGGATCCCAGCTCTTCGTTGAGTTCCTTGATGTATGTAATGGTTTTCAGGTGTTCTTCGTGAGTGTCGTGGGAGAGGTTTACCCGTAATACGTCCACACCCTCATTGATGAGCTTTTCCAGGATCTCTTTGTTCCTGGTAATGGGTCCTATGGTGGCAATAATTTTGGTATGTGATTTTTCGTGTCGCATCTTCATTTTTTTTTAGCACAACAAAGGTATCTTTATTGGTTTAAATTTAAAATAATATAGTTTGAAATGCAGTTGTTTATGCCATAATTTAGGTCTGGAAAGAAAGACAACGAGCATTTTTGATATTTTAATACCTTTGCACTCGAACAAATCTCATGGAGATTGGTTTATTAAAAAAAGAAAATTTTCTTATTAATTTTTAAGCATATGAAACACTCCAAATTATTAATTGCGATTTTGGTTCTTCCACTGATCTATAGCCTCACGGGTTGTTATCCGAATAAGATCGATTATGTGGATGAATATGATGTTGCGATAACACCTACTGCAAATTTCGTAGAAGACACAGATTTTTCTCAATACACTACATTCTCTATAATCGATACAATCGTTCATGTCTATGGTGAAGATGAGGAAGATGACCCAAATCTTAGCCGAGATAGCGATGAGTTCATTTTAGCTCAGCTCAGTATAAATATGGAAGAGATGGGATATATTGAAATTGAAAATCCCGATTCAATCACGAACAGGCCTGATCTGCTATTGGCTGTAAGTGCAACTTCCGCTGAATACTATTATTACTATAGCTACTATCCTTATTATTGGGGCTGGTATGGTTGGGGTTGGTATGGCATGGGATATTCTACTTCCTATTATTACGGAGGATATCCCTGGTACGGTTACCCCTGGTACGGATATGGAGGTTACAGTTCTTATACCACCGGCTCATTAATTGTCGATATGTGGGATACGGATGCTGCTGAGCAGCCAATTGAGAATCGAAAGGGAATAGTCTGGACCGGTATAGTAAATGGGTTACTGACTGGTACTAGTGCTACAACTAATGTAAGGATTGGCGAAGAGATCGAGCAGTTATTTATACAATCACCCTATTTGAAACAATAATATCTGACAATTATGAAAAAGAAAATAGTTATTCTCACATTGGTGTTCTCTGCACTTACGCTGAGTGCACAGGAGGTGATCTGGAAATTTACATATGATATTGGCATTCCCTTGGGTGAAACTAAAGAATTTACCGACCAGGTAAGCTGGAGAGGTCTTGCGCTGGATTTTGACCGTATGGTAGGTGACCATTTTGCAGTTGGAATGGGGTTTTCCTGGAGCACTTTCCTTGAAAAGGAATCGGATAGTTATTATGAAAGAGACAATGCACTTTTGCATGGAACCCAGGTCAGGTATATAAATACCATTCCTTTGTTGGCCAGGTTTTCATGGGTTCAGAATTTACTGGGCTCCGGTGCGACAGTCATGGGCACTATGGGAGTAGGAACTTTATGGCAGGAAACCCGCAGGGAGATCGGAACCGTTGCATTTGTTGGTGATTACTGGCAATTTGCATTGGCCCCGGAGGTAGGTATGACTTTCCCGATTGGATATCAAACCTCTCTTGCGGCCAAGATACGTTATATGCATGGCTTTGAAACATCGGATGGTCCACCCCTCCAGTACCTGGGGATCGGTTTGGGCCTTGCTTGGTAAAATAGTGCCTGGTACCCAGTACTTAGTAGAAAATAATAAGACCGTCTCATGTGATTTGAGGCGGTCTTTCACTTTTGTACCAGACCATAAAAAGGGCTAATTTGACTCATATACCATAAGGTGGTAACTTGCAGATAACCAACTGCACCCCAAAATGCCTCCAAGGCCCAGAGATTCCAGCAAACTATCGCAGTTCTGGCAGGAACTAAAAAGGCGCCGAGTCATTCATGTAATCGTTGTATATGCTACGGCTGCGTTTGTAATCGTTGAACTGGTCGGCAACGTGTATGAATCCTTGCTGCTACCGGATTGGACACCTACAATGGTCATACTATTACTTGTGATTGGATTCCCTTTTGCATTAATCTATTCATGGATTTATGATATAAGCCTGAAAGGAATAAAGAAGACCGAAAGACGAAAGCCCATTGATGGCATTTATAATTACGACAATTCCATCGCTGTACTGCCTTTTAAGGACATGAGCGCCCTGAAGGACCAGGACTATTTTTGTGAAGGAATCTCGGAGGAAATTATCAATGTACTTACACAAATTGGCAGTCTGAAGGTGATTGCACGTACCTCGGCATTTGCTTTCAAGGATAAGCAGGTAGATATGCGTGAAATTGGGGAGAAACTTAATGTGGAGACGCTCCTTGAAGGGAGTATCAGGAAGGATGGCAATCATCTGCGAATCACCGCCCAGCTTGTTAATGCTGTTGATGGTTCTCACATCTGGTCCAACAACTACGATCGAACTGTTGATGATATGTTTGCGATACAAGATGAAATCGCTTCTGAAATTGCCGAGGCGCTAAAGGTGAATCTTTTAGGGCAAGAGCGGAAATCCCTGATGAAACGTCATACAGTATGTAAAGAGGTTTATACTAAATACCTGAAAGGTAATTATCACGCTCAATTATTAACTAAAAAGGGACTTGACAAAGCGACTACATACTATGATCAGGCACTCAGGGAAGAGCCGATGTTTCCACTTGTTTATGTGGGACAGGCGGTACTATGCTGGTATAGTACAATCTGGGGAGGTGTTCCGCCAACCGAGGCCTTTCCCAAAGCCGAGGAGCTGGTTTCCAGGGCATTAGAATTAGACAGTTCCCTTGGTGAGGCATATGCTGTGAGGGGATTAATCAATACCTATTATCATTGGGATTTTAAGGAAGCAGAACTTGACTTCAAGAAAGCACTGCAATTAAATCCGGGCTCAGCCCTGATTCACTCCTACTATTCATACCTGCTTTTTCTTACGGAGCGCCATGATGCAGCTATTGCTGAAGGGCAGAGAGCCCAGCAACTTGATCCTATTTCCTGTAAAATAAATACCCAGGCAGGGATTGCCTACATCTATGGATCTAAGTTCAATCAGGCAAAAAAGGAGTTCCTATCAGTTATTTCTATGAATCCAGGTTATACGGAAGCCTACACTTGGCTTGCGCAAGTCTATGCGAAAAAGATGAGGTTCAAAAAGGCGCTTTCATGCTTTGAAAAAGCGATTGAGCTTTCCGATAGTGCTCCCGTTGCAGTAGCTGGACTTGCTGGTGCCTGTTATGCATTAAGAAAGAGAGATATGGCAGATAAACTCTTTGAAAAATTAAAAAAAGACAGAAAGTCGGGATATCTTCCCGCTACTTGCTTTTACATGATACACATATACAGGGGAGAACCGGACCTTGCATTTGATTGGATCAAAACAGCCTGTATTGAACATGATAGTGTGCTCCTGTATTATAAAGCGGCTCCCATAAAAAAGACCAGGATTCCTGATGAACCCAGGTATAATGAACTGATGAAAGAATTCGGATTGGTATGATAATCAGGACGAGACATCTGTGACAAAAGAAAAGGGTGCCCTTGTGGGACACCCTGATCTTCAACTTCCAAACTAAACTAACTACCTACCTAACTAACTATCTTTTCAGCTGGCTCCTTCGCCGAGCAGAATTTCATCAATCATTTTCTTGAACATGGCCTTGGTCTCCTCATCTGTCTGGGCAATGCCATTGCTCATGGTTGGTTTGCCTGTCTGTGGAACAAAAAGGAAGGCCGGAATGCTCTGAATTCCAAAAACTGATGCAAGTTCCTTCTCTTTCTCGGTATCTATTTTATAGATATGTATTC
>QMPQ01000106.1 GCA_003648635.1 Bacteroidota bacterium
TAGTGCATGATACAACTGCATTATGTTAAGGGGATGTTAAAAAAGAGTTGCAGGTCTTTTATTTGAAAGTGGCCATTGGAGTGACACCACCGGTTACGCGCTGACCGGGTAAGACCATGATGTGGGTATCCAGGGGTAGGAAGAGATCGAGCCGGGAGCCGAACTTAATGAAGCCCATTTCACTTCCCTGAATGGCCTGAGTTCCTTCTTTGGCATAGCAGCAGATTCTGCGTGCCACATATCCTGCAACCTGTCTCATCAGCAGGCGTCCGTGGGGGGTTTCTATTCCCACAGAGCTTCTTTCATTCAGCTCTGAGGATTTAGGGTGGCGTGCTAGCAAGTAGCTTCCTGGGTGGTCCCGCTGATAAGAAATCTTACCGCTGACCGGGTAGTAGTTGATATGAACGTCATGTACGCTCATAAATATGGAAACCTGCATACATGGACCAATATGGAATTCTTTTTCTTCCACCTTTTCTATAACTACTACCTTACCATCTGCTGGTGCAGTAATGGTAAGGTCATCAAGAAAGGGGCGCCTGACGGGTACACGAAAAAAACGTAATACCAGGATCAGTACAATAAGGGATAGGGCAGAGGCCAGGTAGGTTACCTGGTAGGGCAGGAACAGTGCAGTCAGCACAAGGATAGCCAGCAACAAAACTATTGTGATTAGGACTATCCATCTTCCTTCACGATGTATCTTAATCATGACACAAGTTTAATCAAAATGACCAGGATCAAAACGGCAGGGGTGACAAATAGAAGTGAATCAAAGCGATCCAGGATGCCCCCATGTCCGGGCAATAACTCTCCTGAATTTTTCACTTTCACAGTTCTTTTTAAACCAGATTCAAACAGGTCGCCAGCCAGTCCGAGGGAGCTGACAAGAAGTGAGATACCAAACCATGCCCAGAGGGTGGCAATGCCAGTAGAGTTCCAGATGATCCACCCTGCAAACAGGCTTATCAACATTCCTCCGGCAAACCCTTCCCAGGTTTTCCCAGGGGAGAGTATGGGTGTCATCTTATGCCTGCCAACAAGAGATCCTGTAAGATAGGCGAAGGTATCGTTGATCCAAATCAGTGCAATAATAAATAGGGGTAGTCGGAATTGAAATCCGGGTGCCTCTTCCATCCATCCAAGTGCAAAGAAGCTGGAGAGAGGAATGGCCAGCCATAGAAAGGCAAGAGTGCCTGACAGGGTAATCCCTCCTCTAAGGGCGACCATGAGCCAGAGGGCCGGAGGAAGAATAAACCAGAGTAGACTCTGATTGAGTTCAAAAACGGCATATACGACAAGGAAAAGCAAGGCTCCAGGGACTGCCCGGAACCAGCGGGTAGAGAGCTCTCTTTTTTGAAGTAGCCCGAATAGTTCTTTTACGCCGAGGAGATAAACAAGCAGGAGGACAGCCGAAAATGTGATCGGTCCAAGCAGTATGGAGCCTGCTACCAGAACAATCAGAGAAACTCCTGTCAGGGTACGAATAAGTAACTCTTTCAATTGTATTCAAATTCCTGGATCAGTTTTTTGGCCCTTATCACATCATCGCGATTTACGTAGAGCTCAACATCTCCAAATTTGTATGCGGAATCCTGCTTATTCACCAAAAAGGACTGAATATTATGGTCGGCCAGCATCTGTCTGGCCATCTCCGCTTGATAGGGTTGACCCGAAGAGAAAATATGAACCAGATTGGCCTCCACAGTTAAGCCTTTTCGGATTCGTTATTATCCGTTTTTTTCTCTACCTCTTCCGCCTTCTCTACCTCTTCTACCTTCTTTTTAGCTTTGACTACCTTCTTTTTTGGAAGCTCCTCCTTCTTTTTAGAAAGTTCATCATGACGAGTCCAGGGACGTTTCCCAAAGATCTTTTCCAGGTCTTCGCTGAAGATTACCTCCTTTTCCAGCAGAATCTCTGCCAGTTGCGTCAGCCCTTTCTTATTTTTCCTTAGCACAGTTTTGGCCCTTTCATACTGCACATCAATGAGTTTTTTCACTTCTTCATCAATGGTCTCAGCGGTCTTTTCGCTGTAGGGCTTATTGAAGGAGTATTCCTGCTGACCGCTGGAGTCATAATAGCTAATGTTCCCGATTTTATCGCTCATGCCAAAGTATGAGATCATAGCGAAGGCCTGTTTGGTAACACGTTCCAGGTCGTTCAGTGCACCTGTGGATATCCTGTTGAAGGTCAGGTCCTCTGAGGCTCTTCCTCCGAGGGTGGCACACATTTCATCCAGCATCTGCTCGGTGGTGGTGATCTGTCGCTCCTCCGGAAGGTACCATGCGGCACCCAGGGCCCTTCCCCTGGGGATAATTGTCACCTTTACCAGAGGGTTGGAGTGCTCCAGGAACCAGCTGATGGTAGCGTGTCCGGCCTCATGCCAGGCGATGGTTCGCTTCTCATCTTCCTTAATGATCTTGTTTTTCTTTTCGAGCCCACCAATGATCCTGTCCACTGCATCCAGGAAATCCTGCTTTCCAACGCTCTTTTTATCTTTTCTTGCAGCGATCAGGGCCGATTCATTGCAAACATTGGCAATATCTGCTCCGGAGAAACCAGGAGTCTGTTTGGCCAGAAAATCCACATCCACCGATTTATCGATTTTGATAGGTTTCATATGCACCTCAAATATGGCTCTGCGTTCGTTGAGATCGGGTAGCTCTACATGGATCTGACGGTCGAAACGTCCGGCCCTGAGCAGTGCCTTATCCAGTATATCGGCCCTGTTAGTGGCAGCAAGGATAATGACCCCGCTGTTACTGCCGAAACCATCCATCTCGGTGAGTAACTGGTTTAATGTGTTTTCCCTTTCGTCATTGGAACCAAAATTTGGATTTTTTCCCCTGGCACGACCCACCGCATCAATCTCATCAATAAATACAATGCAGGGTGCCTTCTCCTTGGCCTGCTTAAAGAGATCCCTGACCCTGGAGGCACCCACCCCCACAAACATCTCCACAAAATCGGAGCCCGACATGGAAAAGAATGGCACACTGGCCTCTCCGGCCACCGCTTTGGCAAGCAATGTTTTACCTGTCCCCGGAGGTCCGACAAGCAGGGCGCCTTTGGGAATTTTCCCTCCAAGCTCCGTATATTTTTTTGGATTTTTCAGAAAATCCACAATCTCCCTGATCTCCACTTTGGCCTCTTCCAGTCCAGCAACATCGTGAAAATCCACTTTCACACTGGTCTCCTTGTCAAAAATCTGGGCCTTTGATTTTCCTACACTGAAAATATTACCTCCGCCTCCTCCGCCACCGCCTTGCATACGGCGAAGCATATAAATCCAGATACCCATGATCAATAGGAAGGGAATCACCCATAGCATGATTTCACCCATGTAGTTTCTACGAGTTAAGGTCGTATATGTGGGACGATTATCGGCTGGTAGCTCATTCATGACCCGGTTCAAATCCCCCATAAAAACATCCTGACTGATGATGGTGAAATAGTACTGGGGTACCGGCTGACCAAGCATTGAACTGGGCTTATCAGATTTTATATCCTCGTAGCGCGCATCACTGAGCCTTTCAGGCTTGATATAGACCTCGACCTTTTCTTTATTGACAATGACGATTTTCTCCACATCGCCCTCTTCCAGAATCTGAAAAAATCGATTATTATCGATCTCTTTCAAACTATTTCCAGAACCCAGAAACTGAATCCCAATCATGGCCAGAAGGATGATCCCGATGATCCAATATGAGTTAAATTTTGGTTTGGTGGGGCCTCCAGGTTTATTTCCAGGTTTGTTTCCAGGTTTGTTCCCCAGGTTGCCTCCCGGGAAGTTGCCGGGAAATTTCTTTTTATCTGCCATAGCTTTTTTTAACTTTTTTCTGTCACCCTTATAACTTTTCCGTCCGCCCAAAGCTCCTCAAGTTTGAAGAAAGATCTGAATTCTTCCTGAAATACATGGACCAGGATGTCAAAATAATCCAGCAGGACCCACTGGCTGTTCTGTAAACCCTCCACATGATGTGCCCTGGTAAGAGCCTCTTCCTTCAGCTTCTTTTCGATGGATTCCGTGATGGCACCCACCTGGGTTACAGATTCTCCGTGACAGATGATGAAAAAGTCGCAAATGGAGTTTTCAACTTCAGAAAGATCAATGGAAACGATCTGATGTCCCTTTTTCTCTCTGATGGCTTCAAGGATTAACTCCCTCTTCTGCGCCACATTGAATGAATCGCTTTGCTCCATCTGGCTTTTTGTTGACAAAGGTAATCAATTTAGCCGTTAACATTTATGTGCTAAAATTGTTGATTACAATAGCTACTTTGTCAAAAACTGTACCATGAGAAGCAGATGGATTAAACATGACAGCCTTACATCTACCTCCAGCTTTCTTTCTGAGCTTTTAAAGCATCAGAAGCTGGATGAGGGTACAGTAGTTATTGCTGATTACCAGGATACTGGAAGAGGGCAGGGTGAACATTCATGGCTAAGCACGCGGGGAGAAAACCTAACGATGAGCTTTCTTTTGTTTCCTGCATTTTTGTCAGCATCCAGCCAGTTTCACCTTACCAGGGTGGCTTCACTGGCCCTTTGTGATGCTCTGGCTATCCTGGGAGTTGATTCTGTAATTAAGTGGCCCAATGATATTCTTACATACAGGGGGAAGATTGCAGGCATCCTGATCGAAAACAGCATCACAGCCGGCAGCATTACTCGCACCATTGCAGGCATAGGCTTGAATCTGAATCAGACCACCTTCCCTTCCTTCCCGATACCAGCCAGCTCCCTGAGGCTGGAGACCGGAAAGAATGTTGATGTTGGCGAGGTGGGTGAGCTTGTTGAGACCTGCCTGATGAGCAGATACCAGGCACTTGAAGAAGGGAAGACCGATCAGCTTGAAAAGGAGTACCTGGAGCTTTTGTATAAAGCCGACGAACCCACCCTATTTAAAGTGGGGGAGGAAGAGTCCGTAGGTATAATTAAAGGTGTGAACGATTTTGGGGAGCTGATGCTAGAGCTAAATGGGGAGATACGGACCTTCGGTCACGGGGCCGTCAGCATGGAACTAAACTTTGATCAGACTTAAGCGGGAAAATCGAATGACTCCATCTTGTCTACCATTCCGTTGGCAAGTTTTTTCAGCGGGATCTTAAGCATGGGCAGCAGCATCTTGTTGACCAGGGGTTCGATAGTGATCTTGATTCTGGTATCATCCAAAGCCACCTTTTTAAGCTGAATCCAGATGGTAAACTGGTATTTGGAAAACTCCGGATCGGAGCTCATCTTCACCATCGAGCCTGGCTTCTTTTCAACGATCATCAAACCGGTGCGACCCAAGGGATCCACCTGGAAGCTGCACTTCTCTTCTGAGGCTTCCCATCCACTTACCTTATCGGAGGGAAGTAAGTCTTTGAAATTGTGAAAATTGCTAATAAATGCATAGATCTGCTGATCACTGCTCGCCGACTTTCCTATTTTACTTTCAATCTTCATTTAATCTGCGTTAAGCTTATCCCCGCCATTGTGAGGGATTTTTCCTCCATTGTTGTAACATCTCTACCTGGTCCTGCTGAATAGCCCCGGAATCAAGGGCTGTCTCGATCAGAACATGGTACGAGGTAAGGGTATACAAATCCACGCCCGCTTTAAGGAAATTGTCAACTGCCAGTTCAAATCCGTAGGAGAAAATGGCTACCATTCCAAGGACTTCTGCACCGGCTTCTCTCAGAGCTTCCACCGCTTTCAGCGAGCTTCCACCTGTACTGATCAGATCCTCTACCACTACTACTTTTTGTCCGGCTGATAGACGTCCCTCAATCAGGTTTTGACGTCCATGTCCTTTAGCACTAGGTCTAACATAGACCATTGGCAGATCCATAGCATCTGCCACCAGGGCACCCTGGGCAATAGCTCCCGTTGCCACGCCTGCGATAAGATCCGGGGTCTCAAATTTGTTTTCTATGCTTGTTTTGAAGGCTTCCTTGATAAAGTCCCTGATCTCCGGGTAGGAGAGAGTGATACGGTTATCGCAATAGATAGGCGATTGCCAGCCAGAAGCCCATGTAAATGGTTTGGTAGGTTCCAGGATTACTGCTTTACACTGCAAAAGTAAACCTGCTATGTGACGATCTATATCTGCCATGCAGCAAATGTATAAAGTTTTTGCCAGCTTCGTAAATCTACCTTTTCTACTCTTTTATAAATTTATGGAAACATTATCAGATGGATATATTAATAGAATGAAATAGAATTCTATTTCATGATTGGAAAACAAGCTGTGGATACTTTACGTTATGATCTAAATAGTGGCGTGGATATGTTTTGTACTTTTGCATTTGAAGTTTGCGTAAGGAAATATGTATAAAGTTTTTTTCAACGATAGAACCGTATTTTTTGGAGATGATTTTTCCAGGGCTTTTTTGAAGCACAAGGGCCTCTTCTACAAATACAATAATTTTATGGAGTTGAATGAACTGGTTGGCCTGTTTGACTCTTTGAACAAGATTAACAACCTCTATATTTTGCATGAAAATATTCTGGGTGTTTTCGAGGAGTTCAAGGCCTGTTTCAAGGTGATTGAAGCAGGAGGAGGAGTGGTTCTAAATGATCGTGGTGAGTTTCTGGTGATTCTTAGAAACGGGATCTGGGATCTGCCAAAAGGCAAACTGGAAAAAGGAGAGGATTTTGCAACAGCTGCAATGCGGGAGGTGGAGGAAGAGACCGGATTGCAGGGACTGAAAATGCTTGATCCACTGTCGTCCACCTACCATACCTATAAGCTGAAAGGAAAGCGGATATTGAAAAAGACCAAATGGTTTGTGATGCAGTACAGTGGGAGTGCGGAACCGGTCTTACAAGCTGAAGAAGGGATTAGCGATTACAGGTGGGCCAAAGCTGGCTCTACCGGATTTATCCGGGAAAATACCTTCGCGAGTATCCTGGATGTCCTCTATATGAGGAATTTACTCTGATTAAATTTCCTTTCTTGAACGCATGATGCGAAACAGCTGTTGCTCAAATCCTTCTGAGGGTAAAGTAGCAGGTGATAGGAGGAGCTTTCCATTTCTGTCAATCAGGTAGGCAACGGGGTATGCTCTTACCATGTAATCATCCAACACTCCTGGCTGACCTTCGTAGTGGAGGACTGTCCAGGTATACCCATTTCGATGCATAAAATCATCCAGTTTATTCCGGTCCTCGGAAGTCATCACATTAATCACATTCAGATAGTCGGAATGTTTTTCGATGTAGGATTGCAGAAAGGGGTATTCCATCATACAGCCGTAGTGATCTGTGGTGCCAAAAAACAGGTAGGTGTATTTGCCTTCAAAATCGCTTAGTGACCAGGTTTTTCCATCCAGATCCTCCAGGGAAATGGCAGGAGGAGTGTGCCCTGTTACCAGGCTGGATAGCTTCTTCATTAACTGTGCTGAATAGATCCCAAATTGGGGAGTAACGGGATTATTTGCCATGGAATCGAGCATGATCAGGATCGCCTCTTTATGATACTCTCCCCTGTAAAACAATTCGGAGAACTCCTGCAACAAAATCATTTCAGCCAGTGTATCGCTCCATACGGCAGGGTGATCCAATACAAGCTGGCGAGACTGGCGGAAGTCCTGGGTCCGGTTCACCAGGTTACGGAAGCTCTGACCATCATTACCGGAATTGGCGGAGTAAAAGATAAAATCTTTGAACAGGGCCCTAAACAACTCAATAAATCCAGGATGCCACTCCATTACTGTTGGACCAAGATAATCCTGACTTAACCGGGCCAGTCCGGTCCGGCCTTCATTCAACTTTAAAGCACCGTATCTGAAGCGCCGGTAGTCAGAAAAAAACCGGGAAGTATCAGTATGGAATGTTGCTTCCAGTTGCTGGATGAGGGAGTCTGTATTCACCTGCTGCCCCGATTTTCTGTGAGCGATTATTTCTCTGTTGGCAATGATAAACAGGGAGTCAAATGTGGCAATGACATGGTTCACATCCATCGATCCGTCAATACGCTCCTGTGTAGAGAGAGAGGTACGTGAGAGTACCGCAAGAGGCATGGCCAGTGGCTGATAGAATGGTGAGATCTGCTCTTCCCACTTCTTTTCAATGTACTCGGGAAATTCGACTTCATAGTGGAACCCCGGCATCATATAGAGGTAAAGCTGGTAAACCCCTGTTTCAAATTGTACCACCTTCGGCGCTTTGAGCGGTATAGGCTGCTCAAACTCCCCCTGCTCATTGCACACCATACTCTGTGAAAATTCGGCAAAGCTTATAAAGGGGTTCGAGGCAATGATTGTACTAATGGTTTGACCCGCATAATCAGGTGTGACAGCATGCACCGAGGCGGATTGGCCCAGACAGAGTGCACTGCTCCAAAACAGCAGGGTGAAAATTAGAGTTCGGCAAAGCATTAGAGGTACTTCTTGATATCCACACCCTTGGGAAGGAAGAGTGAAGCATCCCCACCGTTACGGATGATGTCACGGATAATGGTTGAATTAACCGGGGTATGTTCAGGAGTGGTCAGCAGAAAAATGGATTCTACCGATGGCAACATCTGTTTGTTGATTTGTGCGATGGCTCTTTCATATTCGAAGTCGGCTGATGTCCGAATTCCCCGGAGCATATGGGTGGCTTTTACTTTTTTACAATAATCCACTGTCAACCCTTCGAAAGAGTCTACGCTCACCTGCTTGTTGTTGCTAAAAACCTGGCTGATCATATCAACCCTGTCTTCAATTTTTAGCAGGGCTTGCTTTGTGGAGTGGATTCCGATGGCAACAATTATCCTGTCAAAAAGGTCTAGTGCACGAAGTACTATGTTTTCGTGCCCCACAGTAAAGGGATCAAATGATCCGGGAAAGACAGCAATTTTTTCCATCTGCTTTTTATTCAAAGGTAGTGTTTTAGTTGATTTCTTTTTTCTTGTTGGCACTGACAAAAAGCACATTCCCAAGTTTGTTATAACCGGTATAGAGCTTGTAACCCTCTGTTGTTAGTTGCTCATGGCGGAAGCCGATAATGGTCAGGTCGGCATCCACTGAGACCTCCCCAATAATATCCCGCGTTCCTTTGTCCCCTCCTGCACTGATCAGGTTTATGTTGGCCATGGAGATGGGAAGCCTTCCCTCTTTGATTAGCATTTTCAGCTCCTCTTTCCTGCGTGTGACCGCTTCGGGTTGGTAGATGGCAAAGATCTTGATGATTCCCTCTTTCCACTCTGGATGTCCCATGATTATATACCCAAGCAAGATCATCAGGTTGGCGTTGTCAAAATCGGCCGGCGTGATCCATATATGAATCTGTTTCTTGTAGCCAAATCCCTTGTAAGAAGTACTCAGGATGCACAGGTCAAAGCCTGTGGCAAATAGGATGTCATGTGTATTCAGGGCCTCCTCCAGAGCTTCCGGTTCGGTTTGTGAAAATTCGAAGAGAATCATATTATTGCCTTTCCCTGAGATGCCTGACAGCTGGATCACCTGGGCGATGGCCGAGGTGTAAGAGGGGCTGATTATAGTATCCAGGTAGACCTTATTTTTACTTCCTGCAGCGAGATGGATCAACTTGTTAAGGATCTCTTTCGATTCCTTATTGGTCTCCTCGGTCAGGAAGCCCTTAATGTAGTGAATGTAGGTACCAAATCCATATTTCATGGAGATCCATCTCAGTATATCAAAAGCACTTCTGCGCATGAATGTATCCTGTGATACACAGATAGTAAACGGGCGCCAGTGTACATCCAGGTCCTCCCGATCGGCCCTTTGTGCGAGTATTTGCAGCTGCCTGCTTGCCTGGAATACGACTCCGCGAAACAGGTTAACCAGACCCTTATCCTGTTTTTTGTAGCTGGAAACCATGGTGTAGATACCCCCCATGACAATCAATGACAACAGGGCATAGGGAGCGTTCATTTTAAACATCAGCCAGAAGGAGGTGACTGCTCCCAGCAGAGAGATATACCACCTTGATTTGAATGTGGGCCGGTACGAGGGATCCGCAGCAAAGTGTTCCAGTAGGGAGATCAGGCAGATCACCCCATAGGTAACCATGAAGAACATAGCGATGATCTGTGCAACAAAATCTATGTCTCCAAAGGCAACAAACACAAATGCAATAATGATGCTGATTAAGCCCGCATTGGTGGGTTCGTTATCTTTCTCCTTCCCACGTGATAGCCAGGCGTTCAGACCCATTCCGGGGAACACATCGTCATAGCCCATGGCCTGGAGGGTACGCGGAGCAACCATGATGGAACCCAGGGCAGAAGAGAGAGATGCTGCAGCCAGACCGATGGGGATGATTGGGCCCCAGAGTGCAATCTTCTCCATAATCATCTGGTCGGAGGCCAGATCCTGAGGTGAAGCACTGATGGCCAGCTTATAGGCCACCAGGATATAGACCGCAAATCCACCCAGAGTGGCCCAGAGGGTCCCCCTGGGGATGGACTTGCTGGGATCTCGCAGGTCGCCGGAGAGGCCCAGTCCTGCTACCAATCCAGTGAACGCAGGGAAAATAATGGTAAATACAAGGAAAAAATTATCAGGGTTCTGGATATGGACATTTAATATAAAGGACTGCTCTGTTGTATCTGGTGTTCCGAGGAAAAAGAAGAGCAGGGAGGTAAATAGAATGGCTACTACCCCATAGAGTGCTTTCATTCCAAAATTGGCTCCTCGGGAAAGAATGACAACAGCGAGCAGGGTCATGCTGGCCAGCCCGACCCAGCGCTTATCAATCAGGGGTGTATTAATTTCGTAATGAAGATATCTGATCAGTGGATCAAAGGCTTCAGAGAATGCAATCACGTAAAACGCTACGCTGATGGCCTGGCTGAGATAGAGTGTTATCCCGATGGCCGAACCAATATTGATGCCAAAGGAACGGCTGATGATAAAGTAAGCACCACCCCCCTGGACCTTCTGGTTGGTAGCAATTTCGGCCACGGCCATGGCTGTGGGAATGGTAACCATATGTCCCAGGAATATGATCCCGATGACCCCTATAAATCCCAGATGGCCCACAGCATATCCAAATCTCAGGAAAAGGATGGCCCCAAGAATGGTAGAAATGGCGGTCATGAAGACCGGCAGGGTCCCAAACTTGGCTGTGGTTCTATGCAAATGAGAATCAGGCATGCCTTTTTTACAGCATATAAACACAGAAGGTTACTAAAAAAAACTGAAAGGCCCTTAGCCTGGCCCCGTTTTTTGACTTTCGCGGATTTTTTTAACTTGCGCTCTGAAAAGAAATGTGATTCCTTTCACTGCATGGAGGAGGTGTTGAAAATACTGCTGGTTGACGATGAGCCTGAGGCACGGGAGTTGCTCAAGTACATGTTGCTTGGGAACAAAAGAGTTTCGGTTGTCGGAGCCGCCGGTACGGTGGATGAGGCGATAAAACTGATGCAAAAAGAGCATCCGCACCTTGTATTCCTGGATATACAGATGCCTGAGAAGGATGGATTCCAGTTTATTGAGCAGGTGCACCGCTCAGGTGAAGATCCAGGAATTATTTTTGTTACTGCTTTTGAGCACTATGCCATTCAGGCCATCCGGAATTCAGTTTTTGATTATATCCTGAAACCTGTACATCAGGAAGAGCTGGACTCTGCAATCGAGCGATTTCAATTACGAGGCAGGAGGATGCAGGAACAGGACCTGAATCAACTGATGGAAGCATTGAGGGGCAGTGGTCCTACGAAAATTAAACTAAATACCAGGTCGGGATATGTCCTGATAGACCCTTCGGAGGTAGTTTATTGTCAGGCCGATGGCAATTATACCCATATTCAACTGACCCGGGGGAGCTCTGAAATCATTACCCAGAACCTGGGTGCCATTGAAGAAGTTTTTGGTGGAAAATCACTTTTCCGTGCCAGCCGGTCCTACCTGATAAATCTGAACTATCTGACCCGGGTTGATCGCAAGAGCTGCAATTGCACCCTTGAGTATAATGGTGAATCATGCAGCATTAAAATTCCGGCTCAGAAGGTCAAGATGCTGGAAACGACATTTTCCAGGTAAGTGCTTTATCCGGAATAGGAAGGGGTTCAAAGCTCAGAACCCACTGTTCATACAATAAGTCCGAATTCTCTTTGCAATGGCAGCTTCACACCATATTTTAGTTGGGTGATAGAGTCAACTTTCACACCTAACCTAAGCTGATTGAACCATGGTAGAAGTATTTAACCTTGAAGGGATGCCCGTATACAAACTGAGATCCGAGGAGAAAGATAATTTTACCATTTCTGATCTTGAAGGCAAGGGATTACCCTGCGGCATCTACTTTGTAAAAATCAAGAAAGCCCATGGCATTGAAACAGCCAAGCTGTTGATCTGCTAATTAATTTCCATCGCTTGATCCACCAAATCAGGAAGAAGGACAAAGTCCATCAGCCCTGATATGTTATTCACATAAGAGAAATTCAATCCTTTACGGTAGATCTCATTGATCTCCTCCACATCTTTCCTGTTCTCAAGTGAAATGGCGATATCAGTGATGCCTGCTCTTTTGGCGGCAAGAATCTTCTCCTTAATACCCCCAACCGGAAGTACCTTTCCCCTGAGTGTGATCTCCCCGGTCATGGCGCAATGTTCTCTTACCTTCCTCTGGGTAAAAGCCGAGGTAATTGAGGTCATCATAGCCACTCCAGCCGAGGGGCCATCCTTGGGAATGGCTCCTTCAGGGACATGTACGTGTACGTTGTATTTCTTAAAGATTTCCGGAGCGATGGAGAATTTCGAAGCATGTGATTTCAAATACTCCAGGGCCAGGACAGCTGACTCTTTCATCACATCACCCAGATTTCCTGTAAGGGTAAGCTTTCCTTCTCCCTGACTAAGGGAAGTCTCCACAAAGAGGATCTCCCCACCCGTAGCAGTCCAGGCCAGTCCTGTCACCACACCGGCATGTCTGTTTCCATCGTACTTATCCCGGATGAACCTGGGCGGTCCCAGGATTTCAGTGGCCATTTTGCCGGAGAGTTTACTTTCGTAGCTTTCCTCAAAAGCAATATGTCTGGCCATAACACGCACCAATTTGGCGATCTGTTTATCCAGCTGCCTCACACCCGATTCCCGGGTATGGCCTTCAATGATCTGTTCCAGTACCTGTGCCGGGATAGAAAACTGTTTCCGTGTCAAACCGTGATTTTCAATCTGGGCCGGAATCAGGTGCCTTTTCGCAATTTGAATCTTCTCTTCCACAATATAGCCCGAGAGATCGATGATCTCCATTCTGTCGAGAAGGGCAGGGTTAATGCCAGCTGTGGTATTGGCA
>QMPQ01000107.1 GCA_003648635.1 Bacteroidota bacterium
AAAGAGGTGGAGGAGCACCCCGGGGTGGAAGTTTACCTGGAAAGCAACATTCAATCCATTTCAGGCGAACCCGGAAATTTTACTGTAGCACTGGAAAATAAGTTGGCGGCCGATTTTCGGGTGGGTTCCGTGGTGACCGCCACAGGATGGAAACCTTATAACACAGAAAAACTAGCACACCTGGGTTATGGTTCAGAACGTGTCAAGACCCTGGAAGAGTTTGAACTCTATGTACAGGAGAAAGAGGTTCCCGACCGTGTTCTTTTTATTATGTGTGCCGGTTCGAGGGATGAGAATCATCTGGCCTACTGTTCCTCTTATTGCTGTAGTGCAGCATTAAAACAGGCTCTTTATGTAAGGGAATTAAATCCCAGGGCAGAGGTTTATATCATCTACAGGGATATACGCACCACAGGATTCCAGGAGGAGTTCTACAAGATGGTTCAGGCCGATGATGCCATATTTATGACCAAGGGGATCATTGAAAGTGTAAGTGATACCGGCCATGAAGTGGAGGTCTTGCTAAGTGAATCGTTGCTGGATGAGCGGGTGAGTATCTCTTCCGATATGGTGGTTTTGGCCACAGGCATGGTACCCAATACCACAAGTGATTTACAATTACAGTACCGGCTTGGGAAAGGACTTCCTGAAATAGCTTATGATTTTTCTGATTCTCATTTTATCTGTTTCCCTTATGAAACCCGTCGAACCGGGATCTTTGCTGCAGGTACGGTCAGAGCACCCATGGATATGGAATTAAGCAGAGAAGATGGGGCCGGAGCCATGATGAAGGCGATCCAGACTGTGGAGTGTGTGAAGAGGGGAGAGGCAGTGCACCCCAGGGCAGGAGATATAAGCTACCCGGAGCTCTATATGGAGCGCTGTACCGATTGTAAGCGCTGTACGGAGGAATGTCCCTTCGGCTCTTATGATGAAACGGATAAGGGTACACCACTACCTAACCCGGCACGCTGCCGCAGGTGTGGCATCTGTGTGGGTTCCTGTCCCGAGCGTGTGATCGGTTTTGCCGACTTTAACATTAACAGTGTTTCGGCCATGATCAAGGCGATCCATGTTCCCGATGAGTTTGAAGAGAAACCCCGGATTCTGGTATTTGTCTGTGAGAATGATGCCTACCCGGCCCTGGATGAAGCAGGCATTAAGCGCTTGCAATATAGTCCCTTCGTCAGGATCATCCCGGTGCGTTGTCTGGGTTCCATCAACAAGGTATGGATCTCCGATGCACTGTCGCACGGCTACGATGGAATTCTTCAGATCGGATGTAAGCCGGGCGACGATTATCAGTGTCACTTTATTCATGGCAGTGAACTCACCGAACAACGGGGGGAGAACCTGCAGGAGACCCTGGAAACCATGATGCTGGAGCCGGAAAGGATCCAAACGAAATTTGTAGAAATTACCGGACACCACGAGATACAAGGGATGATTAACGATTATGTGGAGGAAATGGTGCTTATAGGCCCCAATCCCTTCAAGGATATGTAAGACCCTGGTAAAAAAATATGAGTGAGATAGTTAACATACAACCAGACCTGGCTTTTAAAAGGGAGCTGAGCCACTTGAGCGGATCACAGCTAAATCAGTGTATGCAGTGCGGAAACTGCTCTGCTGTATGTTCACTGGCCCCCGCTGACAGGCCCTTTCCAAGAAAAGAAATGATCTGGTCGGGCTGGGGATTGAAAGATAAATTGATCGGCAACGTCGATGTCTGGCTCTGTCACCAGTGTGGAGACTGCAGCAGCTATTGTCCGCGCGATGTAAAACCAGCCGATGTGATTTCGGGAGTTCGTCAGCTTAGCTATCGGCACTATGCTCGCCCCCGTTTCCTTGGGAAGCTGCTCAGCGAACCTGCTTACCTACCATTAGCCATTGCCATACCCCTTGTGGTGATTATTGGCATTCTTTCTCTGGCAGGAACCTTTCGGATTCCTGAGGGACCGGTGGATTATTCTGCCTTTTTTCCCCATGGCCTCTTGAATGGTACTTTTTCTGCCATAACACTTGGTTTTTACTTGCTGGCAGCCTTGGGTATTGGCAGATTCTGGAAAGATATGAAGAGGCAATGCCCGCCTGGTGAGTCTGGTATGCATAGACTCCCTGTATTCAAAGTGCTGGGTGAGATCCTATCCCATAGCTCTTTTTCAGCTTGTGGTACCCGGAAAGGTGGCAAGGTGGCTCATATGCTTTTGTTTTTTGGATTTGCCCTCCTGATCATGGTCACCCTCTATGCCATCTGGGCCACTGTTACGCATCATTATCCACTGCCCATCACAAATCCATTTAAGATTCTGGGAAATCTGGCATCATTGATGATTTATACCGGACTGGGGATGATGAGCTGGCAACGGCTGAGAAATAAAAGCGTATTTGGAAAAAGTGGGTATTCAGACTGGCTCTTGCTGATTTCCATAGGATTGCTTACCCTTTCAGGAAGCCTGGTGCAGCTGGCCCGGTTTGGAGACTGGTCCATTGCCTACCATCTTTACTTAAGCCACCTGGTGGCCGTCTGGTTTGTGATTATGTACCTTCCTTTTACAAAACTTGGGCATATCTTTTATCGTACAACGGCACTGCTCTATGCCCGTTCCATAGGAAGAAAATAGCTACTTAAAACTATCCAGTACATTCCTTACGGAACCATGAAGCAGCAGGAGTCGTTTGGATTCTTCCATCTCAAGCCCCAGTTCCTCACTGATCATTCTTGATCCCCGCTCCACCAGCTTGGCATTGGTCAGTTGCATATCCACCATCTTGTTGCCCTTTACCCTGCCCAGCTTGATCATGGTGGAGGTGGTAATCATATTAAGGATGAGCTTCTGGGAGGTTCCTGATTTCATGCGGGTGCTTCCGGTTATAAATTCGGGTCCCACCAGTGCTTCCAGTGGAACGTCCACCGCTTCGGCCAGCTTGCTGTTGGGATTGTTGGTGATACAGGCGGTCAGAAGACCATTTTTCTTTGCATCCTGAACGGCACCAATCACATAGGGCGTTCTTCCCGAGGCTGCTATCCCTACCACTACATCGTTCTTCCCGGGTTTGAATTTGGCCAGATCACGCCAGGCTCCGTGAGGATCATCTTCTGCAGATTCCACTGCTTTCCGAATCGCTTTGTCACCACCGGCGATGATCCCGATTACAATGTCAAATGGAACCCCGAAGGTGGGTGGAATTTCAGATGCATCTACAATCCCAAGCCTGCCACTGGTGCCTGCTCCAACATAAAAGAGGCGGCCCCCTTTCATAAGTCTTGGAATAATGCCTTCCACCAGTTTTTCGATTTTTGGGATGATGGTATGGACAGCCTTATGAACGGTACTATCCTCCCGGTTAATATTTTCCAGTAGCTGCTTGACCGACATCTGTTCCAGGTTATCGTACCTGGAGCTGGACTCGGTAATGGAGACTGATGCATTCATATCTGTCGTATGAACCTCCTTGTGGTAGCTAAGCAATCCTTCTATGGGTGAGGGCATTATAAGACTGATCTTCAGATGATGCTTCTCCATTACCTCTGTGAGAATATCCTTGAAATAATAAGCTACAGAGCCTGCAAACCCAATCTCCAGATCGCTGTAGTGACTGTATTTGGAGATATTCTTTGCAATAAAATCTTCAAAGGCCGCAGAAACAATCTCCCTGATTTCCTGATGTTCAATATATTTAGCTGCAATTTGTGTTAAGGAAGCCAGGTATCTGTTTGCATGTGGTTTGTTATAGACGTTTTCCAGGATCTGATCCATGCTTAGCCCCTCCTCGGTGATAATGGCTTCTCTGAGTTGATCGCTCAGGTTTCTTTTATGCAGCGCATTGACAAGCCGTTTTCCAATATCGGCACCACCTCCCTCATCACCCAGGGAGTAACCCATGGCTGGTACCTTATCAGAGATCTTCCCATCCTTGTAATATCCGGAATTTGAGCCTGTCCCCAGGATACATGCTATTCCGCTTCTATCCTGGAAAAGAGCTCGTGCCACACCCATCAGGTCATCCTGAACCTGTATGTAGGGGTGTACTCCAATGCGTTTTTGAAGCGCTCTGAAGATTACAGCCTTCATTTCTTCATTGGCCACACCCGATCCATAAAAATATATCTCATGAATATTACCTTCATCTCCTTGTAAGTCAAGCTCTAATAGTTCATTTTCAATTTCTTTTTCACTTGAATGATAGGGATTAATCCCTCTTGTTGACATACTGCGAATCTCCTTTTCGCTTATCAATCTCCAATCAGTTTTGGTGGAGCCACTGTCTGCAATCAATATCATGATTTTGTAATATGAATGATGTGTGACAAATTACCTGATAAAACTTGTAAATTGCAAACGTGTAAACTGGCGAAGAACAGGTGCCATTGCAGAGGCTGCCAGGGATGTTTCCGGACCTCAGTTTAGGAGTATAAAACATTTTCCCAGTTGCAGCGTTATTCTCTGCATAAGGTGGATAGATGAGTAAAAAACGGTGCAATGAGGAGGATGGATTGGATGAAAAGATACGGGGTAAAGAGAAGAAGTATCTTTGCGAAAAATGTGAAAGAAAATCTCCCAAAGAAAAATGGTGTTGCAAGCCCAAGAAAATAGAGCGATAATTCTGGCAGCAGGGTTGGGTACCCGCCTAAAGCCCTTGACAGATCATAAACCTAAGGCCTTACTGGAATGGGAGGGAAAGCCTCTGTTGGAGCATGTAGTGGAAAAGCTGAAATCCAGTGGATTTACATCAATTATTGTCAATTTGCATCATCACGCTGATATGATCAGGGATTTCGTGAAGCAGAAGGATTATTTTGGGATCGAGATTGAATTTTCCCATGAAAAGGATGAACTGCTCGATACCGGTGGGGGAATAGCCTTTGCTTCCTGGTTTTTTGGAAAGGATCCTTTTCTGGTTTATAATGTGGATATCCTGAGTAATATTGATCTGCGTGCCATGTATGAGGATCATCTTAAAAGCGGAGCTATTGCAAGCATGGCAGTGAAGGAGAGGGTCACCACCCGCAGCCTCCTGATGGACGGAGATGGTTTATTAAAAGGCTGGCGTGATAACCGGACCGGTGAGACTATTCTTACGCATGCTTCAGCAGATGGGCTTATTCCCATTGCCTTCAGCGCTATTCATATTATGGATCCTAAGGTTTTCACCCTCTTTCCCAAGGAGAAACGTTTTTCGCTGATGCCTTTCTACCTGGAATTGGCAAAACTTTATCCTGTTCATCTATACCGGCACGATCGTGATAGCTGGGCTGATATGGGTAAATTGGAATCCTTTAACTGATATATTATTCAGTAAGTACATGGAATTAAACGATAAACTAGAAGCGCAAATAGCGCAATGGAATAAGGAGCTGGAGGGCAAGAGCCCCATGGGTGTCATCGGATTTTTCCTGCAGCATTTTGGCGAGCATATTGTCCTTTCTACCAGTCTGGGGCTTGAGGATCAGGCACTCACAGAGATGGTGCTTCGTCAGAAGAGAGATACAGAAGTTTTTACTCTGGACACGGGGAGACTTTTCCCGGAGACCTATGATTTGATTGCCCGGACTAATAAGTTTTTTGGTATACGCATGAAGACCTATTTTCCCGAGCCTGCAAAGGTAGAGGAGATGGTGGCAGCAAAGGGTATCAATCTCTTTTATGATAGTGTTGAGAACAGGAAGCTATGCTGCTCCATCAGAAAGGTGGCCCAGTTGCCCCGGGCCTTTAAAGATAAGCAGGCCTGGATCTGCGGACTACGTAAGGATCAATCGGTCTCCAGGTTTTTCAACAAGATGGTGGAGTGGGATGACAATAACGGACTGCTTAAGATTAATCCCCTGATTAACTGGACCGAAAAGGAGGTATGGGACTATATCAAAAAGAATAATATTCCCTATAATCTTCTACACGACAGGGGATTTCCCAGTATTGGCTGTGAGCCCTGTACCCGCGCCATTGAACCCGGAGAGGATATTCGTTCCGGCAGGTGGTGGTGGGAAAGTGAGCTGCACAAGGAGTGCGGACTTCATAAAAAATAGCCTTCTCCTACTGATTAATCACTCCCGATCCCAACAGTTCTTCTCCATCGTACCACGCTGCAAACTGTCCGGCTGCTACCCCCCTCTGGGGCTCCTTAAATGTGATGTAGAGACCTGAATCGGTCCTGTGTAGAGTGCCCTCCTGCAGAGCCTGCCGGTAACGTATCCTTACCAGGTAGAATCGGCTTTCACCCACCTGCATTTCCAGGTCCCTTCTTACCCAGTGTATCTCCGAGGGGATGATTTTGAGTCCGCGCCTGTATAGACCAGGGTGCTTTTGTCCCTGTCCCACATAGATGCGATTGGTCTTTACATCCGTAGCGATCACAAAAAGGGGCTCAGTTTTTCCTCCAACATTCAAGCCTTTTCGTTGTCCCACCGTAAAGAAATGGGCCCCCTGGTGTTTGCCGGTCCACTGTCCATCCTCTTTGACATAAGGCCATGGAGCGCAGATGGCTTCCAGATCTGAAAAATCTTGTTTCTCAGAACTGTATTGACTTAGATCGGCAGGGATCTCAAATATATTGCCTTCTCTGGCTTTCAGTTTTTGTTGTAGAAAAACAGGAAGATGGACTTTGCCCACGAAACAGATTCCCTGTGAATCCTTTTTCCCGGCAGAGGCCAGTCCCTGAGCTCTGGCTACCTCCCTCACCTCCGGCTTAAGGAGATGCCCGATGGGGAACAGGGTTCTGACAAGTTGCTCCTGAGACAGCTGGCAAAGGAAGTAGCTCTGATCCTTGTTGGGATCGTCTCCTGCCAGGAGGTGCTGGATCTCCATACCCTTGTTATTGCTGGTCTGCTTTTTGCAATAATGACCTGTTGCCACATAATCGGGTTTATAAGCTTCTGCCGCGTCAAGGAAGGCATCGAATTTAATTTCCCGGTTGCAGAGCACATCTGGATTGGGAGTCCGGCCTTTTTGATATTCAGAGAACATATAATCGATGACCCGTTCCCGGTAGGGCTCACTAAGATCCACCACATGGAAAGGAATCTCCAATTTTTTGGCCACAAGTTCGGCAAAGACCACATCTTCGTCCCAGGGACAATCTGCATCGATTACACCGGTTTTATCGTGCCAGTTGATCATAAAAAGCCCAATGACCTCGTAGCCTGCTTCCTTTAAAAGGTAGGCAGCCACGCTGGAATCTACTCCTCCCGATAATCCAACTACAACACGTTTGGCCATGATTTAAATTTGCACAAAATTATGAAATTCTAAGCAATCCAATCTTATCTTTACATAATGCCCCCCCTTAACATATATAAAGCATCTGCCGGTTCAGGTAAAACCTTTGCCCTGACCATGGAGTATTTAAAATTACTCTATAGTTTCCCGGGGATCCACCGGCATATCCTGGCAGTTACTTTTACCAATAAGGCAGCAGGGGAGATGAAACATAGAATCCTCAGCAGACTTTCTGCGCTGTCGCATTATAGTTCGCTTGAGCCCATGGAGGAAATGAAGCAGCTTGTTGAGGCGACCGGACTGGATGAAAAGTCCATCAGCCGGCAGGCCGGAGAATTGCTGGACATTATCCTGAATGATTACTCAGGTTTTTCAGTGGGCACCATCGATAAATTTTTCCAATCTGTGATCCGGGCCTTCACCAGGGAAATAGGTATACAGCCTGGTTATAATCTGGAGCTTGATCATCCCCGCGTCCTGTCGCTGGCAGTGGATAGAATGTTTCAGGATCTTGGAAATCACCCGGAACTGCAGGCGTGGTTAATACGTTATGCCGAAGAGCGGATGGAGGAGAGTAGATCATGGAATTTCAGGCAAGAGATCATTCAACTCGGAATGCAGCTTTTTAAAGAATCTTTCCAGGGATTGTTTCTGAAGCATAATATCTCGGTACTAAAAAAGGAGAACCTGAATCTCTTTTCCGAGGATTTAGTACAGCTTGAGCGGCAAACCCGCCGAAAAATGTCGGACATGGGTAAAAAGGCGCTTCAGCAAATGGGGAAGCTAAACCTTAGCCCGGAAGATTTTAATTTGAAAAGTAATTCCCCTGCAACGCTTTTTGTGACTGCTGTAAAAGAGGAAGATATAAATTTTACAGATTCAAAATTACTTGCGCTGGAACTTCCTGAAAAGTGGCTTAAAAAAGATTCCTCCCCGGCCATGATTGCACTGACCGAAGAGCAGCTGATCCCACAGTTGAATGAAGTCTATAGTCTGCAGGTAATTTTAAATACCATAGCAGTAGTCCGGGCCAATTTTTATACCCTGGGAATCCTTGCCGATACCTGGGAGTACGTCCGCGAATATACCAGGGAGAGAAATCTCTTCCTGATCGCTGACTCCAGCCGCTTTCTTCGTGGCATCATCGGAGGAAATCAGGTACCCTTTGTATATGAACGTACAGGCAGCCGTTTTCATCATATCATGCTGGATGAGTTCCAGGACACCTCTCTGTTTCAATATGATAACTTCAGGCCCTTGCTGGATAATTCCCTTGCAGCCGGGCAGCAGAACCTGGTAGTCGGGGATGTAAAGCAATCTATTTATCGCTGGAGAAATTCAGACTGGAAGATCCTGGCATCAGAACTGGAACATGACTTCCGGCACCAGGAGGTCCATATCAGGACCCTGGCTAAAAACTTCCGGAGCAGGGAAGAGATCATCCGATTTAACAACACCGTTTTCCAGCTTTCATCACAGCTGCTGTCCGAGATGATCAGCAGGGAGCTGCTGGCTTCTCCAGTTACCAGGATGGAAGCGGAGCAGGAAGTGGAGCAGTTCAGAAAGGCTTATGAGGATGTGGTGCAGGAGATTCCACAACAGCAGATGGGGACTGGTGGATTTGTCAAGGGTGTACTGTTTGAAGAAGAGGAACGCCCGTTCAGGGACCAGGTGCTGGATGCTCTCCCTGACTGGGTGGAAGAAATCCGGCAATCGGGTATTGAACCAGGCGAAACGGCTATCCTGGTACGTACCCGCAAAGAGGGTGTGGCCGTGGCAAACAAGTTGCTGGAACATGCCAGGCTTACCGGTGAAACAAGAAGCTTCCGACTTATCTCCAACGAATCTTTGTTGCTGGTACATAACAATTCAGTAAGCATCCTTGTATCACTCCTTCGCTATCTTGTGCAACCCGATCATGAAATCAACAACACCTTGCTCAAGTACCACTGCTTTTTGTTGGGAACCATACCGGACATGGATCCGGCTCAGCTGTTCGGCGTGGATGTTGCACCGGAACTGTTCTTCCCGGAGCACTTTTCAGAACAGCGGGAACTGCTTAAGCAACTGCCCCTCTATGAATTGATAGAGTCCTTGATCGAAGAATTCTCTCTTGGATCCCGCGCGGAGGACCTGCCCTATCTCCAGGCATTTCAGGATGTGGTGATTGACCTTCAACGGAGAGATCCGGTAGGAATCAGGGATTTCCTGGATTACTGGGAACAACATGGTTCGAAACGGGGTATCTCGGTTTCCGAAGAGTCCAATGCACTAAGGATCCTGACCATACATAAATCAAAGGGATTGGAGTTTAAGGCGGTCATTGTTCCCTTCTGTGACTGGGAAGTGACCACCGACCACAGGAACTTTGATATCCTCTGGTGTGCTACCGATGGAACACCCCTGGAGAGAATTCCCATTGTACCTGTGAAATTCACTTCCAAACTAATGCATACCCTTTTCTCACCAGCTTATTATCGGGAACGGATGAAGGGATATTTGGATAAACTAAACCTCTTATATGTGGCTTTTACCAGGGCCAGGGATCTGCTCTATATTGGTATTCCCCTTAAGGAGGGGAAGGGGGTGAAAAGCACAGGGGATCTGTTACGGGCCATTTTGAAAAGAAGTCCGGAGAAGCAGCCCTGCACAGCAGCCCTGGAGTCTTACCTGGATGGTAAGGTGATGACCCTGGGGGAGATGCCGGTCTATCCATCTCAGCCTCAGGTGGAGGATCCGTGGCAGTTCAGAAGCTATCCTGTGAACCGGGATAAACGTTCCCTGAAGGTGAGACTTAGAAACGATCAGTATTTTGTGGATGAGGAGGGGATATTCCGAACCGGACGCATGTATGGTACTATGATGCACCAGATCTTTTCCAGAATCCTTAGCATAAAGGATTTGGAACCGGTGCTGGATGCCATGCAGAAAGAGGGACAGGTTCCAGGAACAGAGCGGGAAGCCCTGGAACTACTGATTCGGAAGAAGTTAAACGGACCGATTGTAAAACGCTGGTTTTTACAAGATGAGACAGTGCAGGTCTATAATGAACGGGCGATCCTTTGTGGCCATGGAGTCATGCTTCGTCCCGACCGGGTGATTGTGGAGGAGGAAGGTATAACCGTGATCGATTTCAAATTTGGAGAAATCGAGAAGCCCGACCATATCAGACAGGTGCGCTCCTACATGGAGCAGCTCCGTCAGATGGATTACAAACATGTGGAGGGATACATCTGGTATGTGATCCTTGATAAAACAATAAAGATTTAAGGGCATGGTTTATTCCTGGGGAACAGAGAGACGGTTAAATGCATACAGCGATTATTTCAGGAAGCTCTATGGTGAGCGTGTGCAAAAGATCACTATCGATGCAGGCTTTACCTGTCCCAACCGGGATGGAAGTTGTGGTACCGGCGGTTGTACTTTCTGTAATAACAGTGCTTTTAATCCGTCCTACAATAATCCTGAGAAATCAATTGCTGATCAAATCATGCAGGGCATGGCCTTCCACAAGAAGAGATACCGAAAGGCCACCCGATACCTGGCTTATTTTCAGGCTTATACAAATACCTATGCCAAACTGGAGGACCTTAGCTCCATGTACGAGCAGGCGCTAGCCATTCCCGAAGTAATGGGAATTGTAGTGGGTACACGACCCGATTGTGTGGATGAGAAGATCTTGGACTATTTCCAGGATTTGTCAGAGCGCTGTCATGTGGTTGTGGAGTATGGCATAGAGTCGGTATTCAACAGAACCCTGCAGCGGGTTAACCGGGGGCATGATGTGGAGAAGAGCCTTTGGGCTGTTAGGGAAACTGCCGGCAGGGGAGTTCGGGTAGGTGGTCATGTGATTCTTGGACTGCCAGGAGAAACCCGGGACGATTTTCTGGCTACGGCCACTGAGCTTTCCCAATGGCCCCTGAGCAGCATAAAGTTTCATCAGTTGCAGGTGATCAAGGGGACTGCCATGGCCAGGGAATACCATGAGAAGCCTGAAGATTTTGAGAATTTTTCTATGGAGGCATACCTGCAATTGATGATGGAGATACTGGAAAGGCTCAATCCGGCATTTGTAGTGGAGCGGATTGCCGGTGAAGTAACTCCTGGAATGGGGATCAGAGAGGGATGGGGCCTCCGATACGATGGTGTATTAAGAGCATTTGAGGAGCTCCTTCTTAAGAATGACAGCTGGCAGGGAAAAAACTTTAAAACGGAAAGATGATGCAGCCCTTCCTTGAAACACTGGCCATCCATCTTGTGCGCACCACCTCAGGTGAGCTGGGTAAGTCCCGAATCATTTTGCCAAACAGGCGCGCGGGACTCTTTCTTCAGCGGCATCTGGCCAAGCATATCCATAAAACAGACTGGGCACCACACATCTATACGATCAGTGATTTCATCGATGAGTCGAGTCAGCTGGAGCTTGCCGATCCCCTCGATCTCTTCTTTGGCCTGTATGATATCTACTGTGAATCGGTGGAGCATCCCGATTCATTGGATGAATTTTATCTCTGGGGTGAAATGATGCTCAGGGATTTTGATGAACTGGACAAGTACCTGGTTGATACAGACATGCTCTTTCGTAATATCATAGACCTGAAAACACTTGAAGAGCCTATGGCCGGCCTGGAACCTGAGCAGCTTGAATTTATAAGGCAGTTCTGGACAGGATTTCATCTGGGCGATCAGACCCCGGAAAAGGAGCTCTTTCTCAGAAGCTGGCTACTTCTGCCGGCATTGTATAAGCGTTTGAGGAGCGACTTGTCAGAAAGCGGGGCGGGCTATCAGGGGATGCAGTACAGGGAGATTGCGGAGAGAATAGCCATGGGAGAAATGGATTATAACTGGGAGGGGCGAACCATTGTTGCCGGGTTTAACGCACTGAATCCTTGCGAAAAGAGAATCTTTTCCGGCCTGCAGAAGCATGGAGCCGAGTTCTACTGGGATTATGATCATCAATATACTGATCGTGCCGGTAAGGAAGCTGGTCGCTTTTTAAGAGACAATATGGAGCAGTTTCCATCAGCAGTCAGGCTGGAGGAGTTTCGCGGACTGGAAGCGGAAAAAGAGTTTAGGATTTTTGAGCTGCCAACGGATGTGCTTCAGGCCAAAACTATACACCGGATATTGGAGTCCAAAGCCCCGGAAACCCTTCGCGATTGCACCGATACGGCTCTGGTTCTTTGTGATGAGGAATTGCTGCTACCGGTCATGATGTCGCTACCCGGGGGTACAGGGGAGATCAATGTGACCATGGGCTATCCTATGAAGAATACACCGGTCTTCAGTTTTATTGACACTCTTCTTCGCATGCAGCACAACATCAGGCGTACTTCCGGAGGCAAGGTTCATTTTTATCACAAGGATGTGATGGCAATTCTGCTGCATCCTTATTTCAGGCGGATGAAGGATGGCTCCTCAGAAGATATGACACGTGAAATACTTCGAAATAACCTGGTAATGGTAGATCAGGATTTGTTTACCGGAGAGCTGGAAAGTGCCATATTCAGACCCATAGAGAAAGCTCCTGGCTTACTTGATTACCTGAAAATCCTATTCAATCATATCCTTGAAACCCTGGCAGGAAAAGAGGAGTTGATGCAGCAATCGCTTGATCGGGCATTTATCTTACAGTTACTGACCCATCTGAATAAGCTTGAAACAATTGTCACGTTGCGCCCAGACATAAGTGCCGCCATTCTTGAGCGCTTTTTGAAGAAGTTGCTGAGTGCTCTACGTATTCCTTTCGAGGGAGAGCCCCTTTCCGGACTGCAAGTGATGGGAATTCTGGAGACCCGATTATTGGATTTTAAGCATGTGGTCTTGCTCTCCATGAACGAAGAGGTGATGCCTTCTGCCCACTCCGTTCATTCCAATATACCCTATTCACTTAGACTCGCATTCAGAATGCCTGCCAGGGAGGATATGGATGCCATCTATGCCTATTATTT
>QMPQ01000108.1 GCA_003648635.1 Bacteroidota bacterium
AAACTGGCAGATGGCAGCTGGCTTGTGAGCCGGCAGGGTGATGGTGCATCAGCAGACTGGAGAGTTAAAGAGTTCAACCTAATGGATCTTGCCTGGTTTACCATAGATATGGAAAGCATTATAGAAGGGAGGGCAGTTCTGCTTCCTGATCTTTCTGATGTGGCGGAAATTGGATATACCGATTTGATGCCAGGCGGACAGAGTAATGCGTGTTCACGACTTGACTGGATCGAGGTATATGCATATCTTGTAAAATAAAACCTGCTATATGAGTCAAAAAATAACCCGAAGACAATTTGTTCAGACAACAGCTGCAGCTGCAGCCACAGTTGCCATTGCTCCTGTTACAGGATGCATATCCACTTCACCTTATAATCCCAAGGGATTGCCCACTGTTAAACTGGGTAAAACCGACGCAGTTGTACCATTATTAGGCTTTGGTTGCGGCAGCCGTTGGATGGCGGTCCAGGACAATGACAAAGCGCTAGGGATCCTGGAATTCGCATTTAACCAGGGACTTTACTACTGGGATACAGCTTCCAGCTACGGGAATGAAAAGATCAGCAGCGAAGAGCGCATTGGGATAATTCTAAAGGAGCGGAGAGAGCAGGTGTTCCTTAGCAGCAAAACAGGTGACAGGGAAGGCGATTTGGCCAAAAAAAGTGTAGAGCAGAGCCTGAAACGCCTTCAGACCGACCACATTGATCTGCTGCATGTTCATGCCATTTCTTCGGTAGAGGATGCGGAAGATCTGGGTGAGAAGGGAAAGGTGCTTGAGGTGCTGGACCAATTCAAAAGTGAGGGAGTCATCAGGAACATTGGTTTCACGGGACATGCCTCAGCAGCTGGGATGAAAAGGGCAGTAGAACTCTATGATTTTGATGTGATGATGATGGCTTTGAACCATCAATCGACAGATGGAGCTGAGGATTTTGAGGGCTTGCCAGCTCCCCTGGCCAGGCAAAAGGGGATGGGTGTTGTGGCCATGAAAGTAATACGGCCACGTGAGACTGTCAATGGTCTGGCTGCAAATGATCTGGTACGATATGCTCTGACCCTGGACGATTTTCATATGGCCAATATTGGGATGGACAGTATGGAAGTTCTAAAATCCAACCTGGAAACCCTGCAAAACTTTGCTCCCCTTGGTGATGAAAAAATGAATGAAGTGAGGCTGGCGCTCCAACCCTTTTACAGAGGTAAAAACCTGGCCTGGATGCAAACTGCATATCAGGATGCATGGAGCCATGGTATAACTATTGCGTGACGTGACAAGGGCCCTAAGCCTCAATCGCTGTAGAACCTGCTGATATGCGTTTCAGCAATCCCGATCAGTTCTGCTGCAATTTCAGCTTGTTCTGAGATTACATTGGTAGTTTCAAGAGGATCGTTCACCATATCGAAGAGTGCTGTATCGATCTGTGCTCTCCCATACTTCCCTGGTATACCATCCGCCCCTTCGGTTTCAAGGACGCGGTAGCCATGTGGCAGGTGCAATTTCCAACTGCCATCCCCACTCATTACCCCTTCAAAGTTGTTGCCATTTGAAAACGCATAGTAGGCATGCGGATTTTCAGCACCCTCCTTACCGCTAATCAGGTCCCAGACATTCTCCCCGTCAATGTCGTTTTCAGGAAGCGGAACTCCGGCTAGCTGACAAAGGGTGGGAAGGAGGTCCACCGATCCAAATGTCCGTTCCGAAACAGCTCCCGCTTCAATGCCGCCGGGGTATTTGATGATACAGGCCGATCTGACACCTCCATCAAAGGAGGTGCCTTTGGCCTCTCTGAAAGGAGTAATACCAGCATGGTTGCCATAGGAAATCCAGGGTCCGTTATCCGAAGTAAGGATTACGATGGTATTTTCATCCAGTCCACGCTCCTTCAGTGCCCGGTTGATCTCACCCACGCTCCAGTCGATCTCCAGCATTACATCCCAGTAGAGCCCCTTTCCCGATTTGCCTTCAAATTCATCACTGCAATAAAGTGGAACATGAGGCATGCTATGGGGAACATAGAGCAGGAAGGGAGCATCCTGGTGGCGGTCGATGAAATCAACTGCATGTTCGGTGTACCAACGTGTCAGGTTCTTCTGATGAGCATGATCCACTTCTTCAATGGTCACTTCTCCGTTCTCCCAGAACTTCAGGGGCCATTGTCCCCAGTAATCAGGGGACTCAGGATGATTTTTCCACATATCGTTGGAATACATCAATCCACAGGTCTCATCAAAACCTCTGGCATAGGACCTGGTTTCAGGCTGGTCTCCACAGTGCCATTTGCCAAAAGCTGCTGTTGCATAGCCCGCCTTGCTAAAAACCTCACCCATGGTGGCATAGGTGGTATCAAGCCCCCAGGCATTAGGACCATGGGCCCCAAAAACTTTAGTGCGTCCGGGGTAACAAGCGCTCAACAGGGCCGAACGGGACGCTGAACAAACCGCCTGTGGAACATAGAAGTTATGAAATGCGGCACCCTCAGCAGCCAGCTGGCTCACGTTTGGGGTTTCCACAGCTACTTCACCAAAGGGCTCAAAATCGGCCCAACCCGAATCGTCCAGGAAAATAATCACCACATTAGGCTTATCTGGTGCTTCCTCACTGTTACAGGAGATCATTCCAAAGGCAGCTAGTAGTAAAAAGAGAAAAGACAGTCTGGATTTCATCGTTTACGTTTTTGATTGATAATAAAATGGTGTAGTCCGAATATTACAAATGTAAGCAGGGTTATGGAAATTACAACTGCTGTATAGATCAGGAAAATGTTGAAAGCACGCTCACTCCCTCTGAAGGTCTCATCATCGGAAAAGGTATAGGTCCAGTTGCCAGAGAGCAAGTAACTGATCCCTCCCCAGGCCACTCCAAGCAGAGTGAAAACAAAGAATACCCGCTTGTAAAACCGGTAAACCTGTGAGGTGGGTTGGCGAATAAATCTGATTCCCATCAATATAGAAAGCGGAAACATGGTGATCCCCACCCATGCTATGAGTGTCCCAAAAGGTAGCCCGATGCCTTCTATAACCGGTTCCGTCAAAATCGGTAATCCCTCAAGCAGCAGGATACAACTACCAATCAACAGCAGCAGGGGAAGTATTCTTAACCAGGTCCTTATCATCTTACCTGAAGTCAAATGTGAGTTCAATCTGAAGAGCCCCGCCCTTCACTGCTCGCTTCATGTAATGATATTTACCTGATTGTGGACCAAGCTCTTCTGCATCTTTAAATTTGGTGCCAATGGCCGGAATGCCCAGCATAAATGAGAGGTCGCCCGGTGGATGATTCACAGTAGTATTAGCAGGTTGTGGAGCCTCTTCCGGTGTAAATAATCTCAGAAAGAGATCCTGAGTATGACTGTAGATGGTAAAGTGACGATCCTGTAGATCTGTAATCCTGGTCCAGTAGAGGTTCGAATAGTAACCCTTAAATTCAGGATAATCGAAGCCGGAATGGCCTGTAATGGTAGAGTTGAGGTCTTTCTTCCACACATTAAACTCAAGCCCCTTCATCCGGTTCTTCCATACACGGTATGGGCCGTTTCCCAGGTAGGTTACCGATTGTACACCTTGTTCAGGGTAGGAGAAGGAGGCACCGGTAAAGGATATTTGGTAAGTTTCAGGCTGGTAGCTTAGTTTCATATCCACCAATCCACCTGCATGCACGGTCCATTCAAGGCTTGCATCCCTTCCAAAGTCGGCAACAACATGATGTTTATCCTCCCCGGCAAAATGTCGAAAGGTCTTCAACTGTACCTCATCACTTCTGAAGATTGGGCCTTCAGACAGGGGAATCAACCAGGATCCTGACCTTACGCTCATCAGCGTTCCATCGGCTTTTGAGAATTCAATGGTAAGAGGACCGGATGCAAGAATCAGGCTTTCATCGGTTTCAGATATTGTAATGGCTTCGGAACTGGCTGAAGTCAGCAGTTCCTTAGTGCTTCGGTCCGGTGATTTAACAGGCCAGCTCCAGGTATGAATCTGTCGCCCATGCGGATCAAATGCCTCCAGGTAGAGCGCATCACAGGATTGCCATCCCTCGAAAAGAGGCACTTTCAGCATCCCATTCTGTCCAGGCTGCAATGGATCTACCTCCGGCATCCCAAAATCGATTACCTGTGCCAATTCAATGGACCCGGGATCTTTAACACCCGGGTTCCCGGGTCCCTGTAGTTTGACCCAGTTATAGCGGAAGCTGCATTGATCAAGAGCTGTATAATGAAACCTATTCTGAATTCGGAAAATTCCGTTAAACTCAGGGGTGATATAACGTTTTTCGAAGTGAACGGGTGACCAAATCTCCCTGATGGTGTAGAAGCTGCCCTCCTTTTCGTGATAAGGGCCCAGGATGCCATCGGGTGCATGGTTGCCATCAGAATCAAGCATTCCGGTATCAGAACGCTTGATCGACTCGTCGGCAAATACCCATAGAAATCCACCTGCACTAAGCGGATGTTCCCACATACGTAACCAGAAGTCCTCCAGCCCGGCTCCAAGTCCGCCATCATAGAGCCCATGAATCATCTCCGTAGGAAAAAAGATCTGCCTGGGAGCAAAATGGTCCATGGCCAGGTAATCATAGTTCACATAGTGGGCCGTGTTGGTCAGATCATGAAATCCCCAGGGGTGAAGAACCTCACGCTGTTGGATATCCAGCTCTTTGAAATCTTTGTCATAGACGGTGTTCCAACCTCCCTCATTGGCATTGTCCCACATCACCACACTGGGATGGTTCACATCCCTGGCAATCATCTCCCCCAGCAGTTTGCGACCCACCACCGAATCGTAGGAAGGGCGCTGCCAGCCGGCCAGCTCATCCAGTACAAATAGTCCCAGGGAATCACATACATCCAGGAAATGCGCATCGGGTGGGTAGTGGGACATGCGTACTGCGTTCATATTCATATCCTTTAGCAGGTTCACCACCTCAATGCTGAATGCTTTGCTGGAGGTTCGGCCATGATCAGGATGAAAAGTATGCCTGCATACACCTTTGTATTTGATTCGCTCCCCGTTCACATAAATCCCATCCTCTGCCCGTACCTCCACCGTACGAAAACCGAAACTCTCTGAAATCCTGTGTACCACTGCACCTTGCTTATCCAGCAGACTGAATCGTGCGGTGTATAGATTGGGAAATTCCGGGTTCCACTGAAGAGGCGATTCCACCTTACCATTTACCCTGATCTTAATAGCATCTGGCTCAACAACCGACTCAATACTGGCCACTCCGCTTCCATCCCCATCAATAATCTCAACGGACACTTTCTCCCCGTCATTCATTCCTGCCAGGAAGATGTCGGATCTGAAAGTTCCGTCTGCAGATGCATCTATGGCTACCCGTTTTATATGGGTTTCGGGTTTTACCTCCAGCCTTACCGGACGGAAGATCCCGCCAAAAACCCAGTAATCGGCCTTGCGTTCAGCCTGGTTAACGCTTTCATTATCCGAAAATTTCTTTACAAAAACCTCCAGTTTGTTCTCTTTGCCATACTTTACCAGCTTTGAGATATTATAAGAGAACTGGTAAAAAGCACCCTGATGTACCTCCCCGGCCTGCTTCCCGTTGATCAGGACACGTGCATCGGTCATCACTCCTTCAAATACCAGCTCCAGGTGCTTTCCCTTCCACGATTTTTCCGTGTAAAAGAAATACCTGTAGTGACCCTCTTCTTTCAATCTCTTTTCAAAGGTCACATGCCCGTAGTTATACTGGCCAAAACCCTCTTGTTCCCAGCAGGAGGGCACCTTAATGGTGGTCCAGGCCCCGCTGTTCATCCCGGCAGTACAGTAAAAATCCCACTCAGCTGTCTGGTCAAACCCGCTTCCGGACAGGTATACCACCTCGGTCTCCTGTGCTTGAAGGGTTGCGGATAGCAGTATTGAAATGAAAAATGCCAAAATTGGAAATCTCTTGATCATATGGAAAACATTAGTTTGAGTTCTTATTTTACTCTCTTCTCTATTTCAATACAGATGGGTGAATAGACAGCGCTACGAACCTGGTACCACCCTTCAAAGGAGTGATCCCCTGGGTCCAGCACCACATTCTCAAGATTAATTTCCTGCAAAGTTGTATCGGAAATAGTGATCCAGTATTGCCTGGTACCTGTCCTGATCCTGGCCTCTCCGGCAGCGGGGAGATGATCTCTGAAAATCATTTTTACATCATAGGGTCCCGGATCCACAACAGCGATATCATAATAGCCAAATGCTTCATCTGATGACCACTGCATGGCTTTAGGTCCTTTCCAGTCATTACGTCCCAGAGTCACGGGATTCTCGTGTTCAGATCCAATTACTATTCTCGGTGGTTCCAACAGATGGGGACTGACAATAATCTCTTCATACCAGTGATCCAGCTCCTTGAGCAATCCTGTTTTTACCTCCGGGTATTCCATGCTTACATCTTTCAATTCGTATGGATCATCTTCCAGATCGAAAAGTTTAAGCAGATCATCCGCTTCTCCATGTTTGGTCTGACCCACCAGCTTATACTTACCCTTCCTTACGGCCATGTTGCTGTATCGTTGCGGGTAGCCCCGTGCCCATACGAAAAAGAGAGGGCGCTCTTCCAGCGTTTCGTTCTCCCCGGTCAGAGCAGGGTAGAGGCTGATTCCATCCATGTCTCCCTCATAGGGAATTCCGGCAAATTCAAGCAGGGTTGGCATCATATCAATATGAGTCGAAGGATTCGAGATAACCCTGTTTTCCTGAAGTACACCCTTCCAGTAGAACATACAGGGAACGCGGATTCCGCCTTCCATTACACTTCCTTTCCCCTGGTTCAATCCTGCCGTGTAGCGTCTTTGCTGTGGACCATTATCGGTCATAAAGACCACCAGGGTATTCTCTTCAATATCCAGCTCCTCAAGCGCATTTAAAAGTCTCCCCAGGTTATCATCAATATTGCTGACCATTCCATAGACCTTCCGGGCAGCCTCCATATCACGGCTATTCATTTTTGATACGCGATCCCCGCTGACTTCGAAATCGGCAGGGCCGTATTCCATTTCCTTGTATTCATGGTCGTATTTTTCAGGCAGTTGGAGCGGTGTATGTGGTGCATTGTAGGAGAGGTAGAGGAAGAAGGGTTCTGAAGGCTTTTCGAGCTTGTGTTCTCTGATATACTGAATAGCCTGGTCCGTAAAGATATCGGAACAGTATCCTTCTCTGCGAACCTGTTTCCCGTTTTCCCATAGATAGGGATCAAAATAGGAACTGTCTCCACGGATGAAATTTTCAAAATCGTCTCCGGGTTGTCCAATGCCACCTCCCTTGTGGGCCAGGTAATACTGGAAACCCTGATCCATGGGTCGCAAGGGATAGGTGTCGCCCAGATGCCATTTACCTACCATGGCAGTATGATAGCCATTATGGGCCAGCACCTCGGCTACAGTTACCGCCTCTGTGGCCATCATTGCGCCACCGTTATAGGTATCATATACACCAGTGCGCAGGTGGTACCTTCCGGTCATCAGGCTGGAACGGGTGGGGGCACATACGGGCGATACATAGAAAGGATCTATCCGGGTACTTTTTTTTGCCAGGGAATCAAGTACCGGGGTTCTGATAAAGGGATTGCCATGAATCCCCAGGTCCCCGTAGCCCTGATCATCTGTCATTACAAGAATGATGTTGGGTGGGGTGCTGACAGAGGGATTTTGCGGAGAGTCACATGCTGACAGTGCCAGCAGGGCAAAGAAAATATAAATTACTCTATTCATATGGGTATGGGTTAGCTCAGATTTTCTTAATTTCAACATCAATCCTAAATACCCTTCTGATGAACATCAAAACGCACCTTTCAAACTGCCTCTTTGTTCTTCTCCTGATTCTGCTCACCAGCTCCTGTGAAAATAGGCAAAAATCAGTCTCCAACAAGCAGTTTTCTGCAGATGTGATCGTCTATGGCGGAAATTCTTCAGCTGTGATAGCAGCAGTGCAGGTAGCAAAGATGGGGAAAGAGGTGATTCTTGTTTCGCCCGACAAACATCTCGGCGGACTCACTTCCTCGGGATTGGGATGGACCGATACTGGTAACAAAGCGGTGATAGGAGGACTTGCCCGTGATTTTTACCACCGCCTCTATCTACATTACCAGGATGAATCGGCCTGGAGGTGGCAGGAGAAAAATGAGTATGGGAACAAGGGACAGGGCAATGTGGCCATCGACGGCGAGAACCGAACCATGTGGATCTTTGAGCCCCACGCTGCAGAGCTGGTTTTTGAACAGCTGGTAGCCGAGTATAAGATCCCTGTCCATCGCGAAGCCCTTTTGGACAGAGAAGAGGGTGTGGTCATGGTAGAGGATGCTATTCATTCCATAAAGACTCTGGATGGAAATATCTACATGGCAGATCTGTTTATCGATGCAAGCTATGAGGGTGACCTGATGGCTGCCGCCGGGATCAGTTATACGGTGGGACGGGAATCGATCGATACCTATGGGGAGGACTGGAACGGTATTCAGACCGGGGTGCTGCACCATGGACACCATTTCAAGAGCGATGTCAGTCCCTATGTGATACCGGGCGAACCCACCAGTGGCGTGCTGCCCAGGATATCCACAGAAGAGCCGGGTGAGTTTGGTGATGGTGATCACTGTGTACAGGCTTACTGTTTCCGCATGTGTCTCACCGATCTTCCCGAAAACAGGGTAGCCATTAGCCGGCCACCGGATTACGATTCCACCCAGTACGAGCTACTCAGACGAGTGTTTGCTTCGGGTTGGAGCGAGGTGTTCTATAAATACGATCCCATACCCAACCACAAGACAGATGTAAACAACCATGGACCTTTCAGTACCGATAATATTGGTATGAACTATGACTATCCTGAGGCAAGTTACAAGAGAAGAACGGACATCATCGAGGAGCATACCTCTTATCAGAAAGGACTGCTCTGGTTCCTTGTCAGCGATCCTGCTGTTCCAGAAGATATAAGGGAAAAGATGAGCCATTGGGGATATTCCCGGGATGAGTTTAGCGACAACGGGCACTGGCCCCACCAGATTTATGTACGGGAAGCACGACGGATGGTGGGTGATTTTGTGATGACTGAGAATGAAGTACTGGGAAAAGCGCCGGTGGAACAGTCGGTGGGCATGGGATCTTATACCATGGATTCCCATAATGTTCAACGCTATATCAAGCCCGACGGCTTTGTTCAGAATGAGGGTGATATTGGTGTGCACCCCGATGATCCATACCAGATTGATATGCGTGCCTTGTTGCCTTCAAAGGATGAATGCTCCAATCTACTGGTACCTGTCTGCCTCTCTTGCTCTCATATTGCTTTTGGTTCCATCCGTATGGAACCCGTTTTTATGATCCTGGGGCAGAGTGCAGCTACCCTGGCTGTGATGGCCTTAGAGGAAGAGGGGGCAATTCATGATATTCCCTATGAAAAACTAAGACAACAGCTTCTTGAAGATGGACAAGTGCTGCAACAATAACTAAGAAACAGAAATGAAGCGATCTGAGATCAACCAGCATATAGAAGAAGCCTTTCATTTTTTTGAATCGCAGAACTTCAAATTGCCGCCATGGGCCTATTGGTTCCCTGGACAATGGAAAGAGCATGGGGGGAATCATGATGAAATCATCAATAATCAGCTGGGCTGGGATCTGACCGATTTCGGTTCAGGGAATTTCAAAGAGTGCGGACTTTTGCTTTTTACACTTCGGAATGGAAACATGAAGATAGATCAAAAGACTTATGCTGAAAAGATCATGATAGTTGATGAGGATCAGCATACACCCATGCACTTTCATTGGTCAAAGATGGAGGATATAATCAACAGGGGAGGTGGAAATCTGTTAATGAAGCTCTATCCCTCCAATGAAAAGGAGGAATTTGCGAAACATGAATTTGAAGTAAGCCTGGATGGAATAAAACGAAAATTCCGTCCGGGAGATGTGGTCAGATTGCAGCCGGGTGAAAGCATTACCCTGTACCAGGGCCTCTATCATACCTTCTATGGTGAATACGGGAAAGGAAAAGTTCTTGTGGGAGAGGTAAGTACCGTTAATGATGACCACTCCGACAATCGGTTTTTCAATGAGGTGGGAAGGTTTCCCGAAATCGAAGAAGACGAAGCGATTAGACACCTGCTGCTTGCTGATTATCATCAAATTTAATATGCATAAAAAGCAATTGAACCATGCTGATATCTGGAAATTCTGTCCGTTTAATACTTATTCCTGTCCTACTGCTGATGTTAAGCGGCTGCCATAAGGAGATATTTGTAGAATGCGAAAGCTTTGACAATAGGGGGGGCTGGGTAGTAGATCCGCAGTTTGTGGAGCAGATGGGATCGCCCTACCTGATGGCCCATGGCATGGGTGAGCCTGTGGAGAATGCCACTTCTAACATCCAGATTCCATCTGGCGGAAACTATCATGTATGGGCCCGGACCACCGATTGGGCACCAGGAAACTGGTCCCCGCCTGGAGAGTTTAATATATGGCTTGGCGAAGAGAAACTTCCCAAATCCATGGGCCATTACAAGGGATGGGGGTGGAACTATGCCGGAAAGGTTAAGGTAAAGAGAGGGCCAGTTCTACTGCAACTGGAAGATCTGACTGGCTTTAATGGCAGATGTGATGCCCTTTACATCAGCAATAAGTATCGCACTCCCACCAATCAACAGGATTACCTTGTGGATATGAGGAATCGTTTTTCAGGATATGAAGAAAAACCAGGAGAAACCCTTGCATTTGACCTGGTAGTGGTAGGAGGGGGGATTGCAGGATGTGGGGCCTCCATTGCCGCTGCGGAACAGGGAATGAAGGTGGCACTGATTCATGACAGACCTGTTCTGGGTGGCAACGCCAGCAGTGAAATCAGGGTCCATACCCTTGGTATCTACGGTCATTTTGAAAGGATCCTTAAAATGCTTGATACCGAACACTACCCCAATGGATCACCTGCAGCCCTGGTTGATGAAAGGAAACGGCACAAACATATGGAAAGCTATTCCAACATCAGCCTTTATTTGAATTACAGGGCCTTTCATGCCAATACGGAGGATCAGGTAATTACATCGGTCGACGCCAGGCACACCTCCTCGGGGGATAAAATCAGGTTTTCTGCTCCTTATTTTGCGGACTGCACAGGAGATGGATGGATAGGTTACTGGGCAGGGGCAGAATTTAATTACGGACGCGAGCCCGACACCTTGTATGGTGAATCCTGGGAACAGTATGGTGAATTATGGAGTCCTGAGAGAGAGGACCAGCAGGTACTGGGCGCTTCGGTGCTCTGGAGAACCATGGAAGCAGACACTGTTTGTGAATTTCCTGAAGTTCCCTGGGCCATGGAGGTTGCAGGGCGATACGCAGCACGTAAAGGGACCTGGAACTGGGAGCTGATCAGCGATCGCTGGCACCAGGTGGATCATGCAGAACAAATCAGGGACCACATGCTTAAGGCCATTTACGGCTCATTTTACAACGAAAAGCGGAAACCGGGTGCAGATCACCTGAAACTGGAGTGGGTCTCTTATTTGCTCGGTAAAAGGGAGTCACGCCGTCTTGTGGGTGATTATATCTACACTTTTAATGATATGAGGGAGTCCCGCACCTTTCCAGATGCTGTAGTTCATGAAATTCGCGAAGTGGATGTACACTATTCACAGAACAAGCTGGATGATAGCAAACCCGATTTTCTGTCAGAAGCTATGTATTTCCCGGCGGAGCCGTATCAAATCCCCTACAGATCTCTCTATTCAAAGAATATAGGCAACCTGTTTATGGCAGGCAGGTGCTTCAGTTGCAGCCATGTGGGACTTGGTGGACCCAGGGTGATGCGTACCACCGGCCAGATGGGAGCTGCCGTAGGCTATGCTGCTTCGCTCTGCAATACACATCAGTGTTCACCACGGGATCTCTATGAAAAACATCTTTCGGAATACATGGATCTGGTCCTGACTTCGAACCAGGATTAATTCGATCTTAGTTTTTGCTTATAATGAGGAGCAGGGTGATAATATAAGATTTATAGATTATATTGAGTCATTATAAAATGCTCTTTACGCTGATAAAAACTAGTAGGGTATATGAATATATATCTCTAAAGATCAAACAATCCAGTTATCCAACTTCAATAGATCGAATAAGATAATTCCCTGTAGTACAAATCTGACCAGACGAGCCAGGGCAAAGAGAAGGAAATTCTTGAAGGGGTAGTGAAATAGCGTAATAGCAATCACTACCAGTGAAAAAGGAGTGAAGGGAAAGAGGGCGGCGATCACAATAAATGCACCTCCCCACCTATGAACAAAGGTCATATATCCTTTTAGTCGACGCTCTGTAAAAGCCTTGATGCGGGGCCTTCGGGTAATCCACAATCCGATCCCATAGGAGATCACTCCACCTGTATAGGAAAGGATGCCCAGCAGGGCAAGCCAGAGCAAGGGACTTTCAAATTTCTGCGTCCATATCACGAAAAGATCCACCGGGATCATTCCTGTAAACGATTCGGAAAGAAAAAACAGGATGATAACGAATTTGTCAGAGAGGCGCTCTATGATCCCGCCAAAAAAGGCGTTGAAGTCGATCAGGTGTTTCCCCAAGAGGAATACTATGGCAATCAGAAGGATGTAAACTGACAGGATCAGTAGAACACTACGGCCCATATACCTGAAAAAGCCCTTTTTTCTAAGACTAGCAAGGGACTCCTTCAACCGGGATCCGGATTCCTTAACAATTATTTCAACAGGATCATTGATCATTACCCTGAGATTCGTTCAGTCAAATAATATACGTAAAAGCTGAATCAAATCCAACTAGGGTAACAGGTTGGAGTTACCCCATTTTAGGGTATTTTACATGTAACAGAGTCGTGACTTTGTAACAGAGTCGTGACTCATGAGTAATAATTACCCATTTTTTTCATCATCGTATTATACAGTTATACAGGCAATTAGAATTCCTTTTACGGAAAGGCGAAAAACGTATTAAGTAACATATTGTGAAAAAGTAACACGTCTGTTACTTCCGGATTATGGGAAATGAACATCCCGGCTATCAAATATTTTTCACGTGTGAAAATTCCCGAGAAAGTATCCCCATATTCTCACGCTTATCACTTCGTGAAATCCAGAAACCTAAGCAAAGTCCATGACTCAGAGGATCACGGT
>QMPQ01000109.1 GCA_003648635.1 Bacteroidota bacterium
CACCTGCATACCGTTGTAGCATGGGATCTGACCCCTCCCGGAAGTATGAAGAATATCCTGATCATGCTGCTGATTGTGGTCACAGTGATGTTCCTGGCACTTTCCAATTTTATCAATCTCTATATCCTGAACGGGGCCAAGCGCTCCAAAGAGATCGGTATACGAAAGGTCAATGGTGCCAGTCGTCGACTGATGATCAGGCAGTTCTATTCCGAAACAACCATAGTGGTTACAATTGCTTTCGTGGCGGGAACCGGGCTGGCGCTGCTGCTCATTCCGGAGTTTGGCAGGGTGATGCAGCGCGAATCTTATATGGAGATCATCCGTTCACCCTGGCTCTACCTGGTGCTTGCAGCGGTCTACCTGGCCACCATCCTGCTCTCCGGGTTTTACCCCGCTCTGTTGCTGAGCCGCTCTGCCCCGGTACCCTTGATTCGTGGCATGATCAACCCTGCCGGGGATAAAAGACTGCTCCTCCGGGTTGTAAGCATCATGCAAATTGCCATCGCCATCTTCCTTCTGACCAATCTGCTGGGCATCAATACCCAGATCCGCCACCTGAAAAATCTCTCGCCCGGTTACAACCCGGAGAATATTCTGCTGGTTTCCAACCTGAACGACCAGTTGGTGAAGGATTATCCCGCCCTCAAGGACAAACTGCTGGGAATCAGGGATGTGGAAAATGTGGCTGCCTCACTTCACACCATCGGTGCCGGATACAGTGGTCAGGGGATCAGAATGTACGGTGAACAGCCCGAAAAAAGCAAGAGCATCTCTGAGTACCGGGTACAACCTGGATTGTGTGAGCTTTACCAGTTTACCCTGGTACAGGGCAGGTTTTTTGATCCCAATCGATTGTCCGACCGGAAAGGGGCGATCCTGAACGAAGCGGCCGTCTCCATGCTGGGAAGCACTCCGGAAGATATTGTTGGTCAATCGCTTGTCATGCATGAAGATCCCCTGGAGGTAGTGGGCGTACTAAAAGACTTCCTCTACGAGTCCGCCGCCCGGCAGGTAGAGCCCATGGTTATCACGGCCTACCAGGATTGGATCAGGGTCATCGCCATCCGGTTCGCCCCCGGTGCCAATCCCGGTGAGATCATCCGGTCCGTGGATAAGACCATTCAATCGTTTGACGAAGATTATATCCTGGTGAACCGCTTTGCCAAGGACATATATTACGGCTATTATGTAGGCGAAGAGTGGCTTCAGAACATTATGGGAGCCGGCTCCCTGCTGTCCATGTTAATAGTGCTCCTGGGAATCTGGGCGCTGGTTTCACATCACATTCTGAGCCGTACCAAAGAGATCGGCATCCGGAAGGTGATGGGTGGATCGACCCGGGAGATGCTGCTCCTGATCTACACCTCCACACTGAAATGGAGCCTGGTTGCTGCACTCATTGCGGTACCACTTGCATGGCTCTATCTGGATAGCTGGCTTACCGATTACGCAAGTCGTATACACATTTACTGGTGGCTGTTCGTCCTCTCCATCCTGATAGTGGTCCTGTTTCAGAGTCTGATCACCTTTGGTCAGACCTGGCAAACAGCCCGCAGGAACCCGGTGGAGGCATTACGATACGAATAGCTATCTTTGCCGCATTTCTAATCTGGAACACTGGTGCAACAATATCTGGGTGAAATAGCAGCCCTGCTTACAGCTGCCTGCTGGACCGTAACGGCCATGGCCTTCGAATCGGCCGGGAAGCGTGTGGGTGCACTCTCACTGAATCTGATCCGTCTGGTGATCGGCTTGATTTTCCTGGCCTTCTATAATGCCATTTTCAATGACGGATTTTTACCTAAGGCTACCGAATACCAGTGGTTTTGGCTAGCCCTTTCCGGAGTGGTTGGTTTTGTACTGGGCGACCTCTTCCTTTTCCGGGCATTTATCCTGATCGGTGCGCGCATCTCCATGTTAATTATGGCACTGGTCCCTCCCATCGCCGCCCTTATCGGTTGGATTACACTGGGTGAAGTCCTGTCAGGCATGGAGTTCCTGGGCATGGGAATCACCATTCTGGGGATTGTACTGGTCCTTTCTACCAAACTGGATTTTAAAAAGGGAAGCTTGGGAAAAACGCTAAAGGCAGGGCCGTTAGTACTGGGAAGCCTGCTGGCCCTGGGCGGAGCCGTTGGTCAGGCTGCCGGACTGGTATTGAGTAAGAAAGGAATGCAGGACATGAACGCCTTTGAGGCTACACAGATCCGGATTATGGCCGGGGTGGTGGGATTCACCCTGGTGATCACCCTTTTTAAACGATGGGGCCATCTGCTGGGAGCCCTTAAAGATCTGAAAGCCATGAAATTTATGACCCTTGGCTCCTTTACCGGTCCCTTCCTGGGTGTTAGCTTCTCACTGCTGGCAGTTCAACACACCGATACAGGGGTTGCAGCTACCCTGATGGCTCTTACCCCGGTAATGATCATTCCACCAGCCATTCTCCTGAACAAGGAGCGCATCAAGATCATTGAGATTATCGGAGCCATCGTCTCCATAGGTGGAGTGATCCTGTTTTTTCTCTAAAAACTACAGGTGATCGGGATATTTATCCTTCTGGTGCATCCGCTGCCTTCGTTCCGTATACATATGAAGCAGGTTGCTTACTAGAATCACCATGGAGGCCAGGCCTGCCAGGGCCAGCACATAAACCAGGAGTGCCCCGTAGGGAACCAGAAAATAGAATACAATGATAAACAGTGTGACCCACACCCCGGCACACCAGGGACAGGTAACCATGGAGTGTATTGTGCCGATTACATAGAAGTCCTCTCTTCTTTTCAAGGCATCCCTAAAATACTTCAATATCTTTTCAAACACCAGGATCCGTGTCATCCGATAGGTAGCAAGAATCACCAGCACAGCCTCTTTCATGGTGAGATCCCGGATATCAATCCCCTCCTTCTTCAGGAAATATCCCACCAGCAAAACAGCTCCAAAAAAAACAAATGCGGACCAAAAGTTCCAGGCCTGGTGTTTCCGTTCATTCAGCATATCTTCCTGTAATTTGATGACAGGGCAATATACAAAACTATTTTTTTACTGGAATTTTTGACATGGCCCGCTCTGTCATGGCTGTAATCGTAAGCGCCGGGTTTACCCCAGGGTTGGCTGAAATGGCGCTTCCGTCACATACAAAAAGATTCTTATATCCGTATACCTGATGATCCGGGTCAATCACACCTTCCGAAGCATCCTTTCCTATAACGCAACCACCAAGAATATGGGCCGTAAGGGGAGTGCCAAGTATCGCTTCAGTGGTCGACACAAAGGGGTGTCCATCCACTTCGACGGAGGTGGTTTCTACCAGCGCTCTGGCCAGGGGAATGTTAGCCGAAGGAGGCGGACCAGAAGAGAGAGTACTTCGTAAATTTAGCAGTCCCCGCTTGAATCTCAGGGTGCTATCCAGGTGCTGCATAAACAAAAGAATAATAGACTCTTTGGAGAAGTTCCGGCTGGCATAGAGCCGGAGCCATGGTAGTGGCCTGCTCAGGAAACTCCATATCAGTTTCAGGATGCGACTGAGCACACTCCTGCCAAAAACCATGGGGACCCCCAGCAGTTTCCAGAATCCCGAACCACTTCCATAGCGTACCGCTTCGATGTGTGAATCCTCATCCGGCGGGAATATGGAACCAATGGCCAATCCTTTTGAGAAATCCTTATCCTTCTGTGACGAGTGTACAGTTGAAAGACTCTCATTGTTGGTTCTTATATCTGCACCCACCTGGTCGCTCAATCCAGGCAGATAGCGCTGTTTCAAATCTAGCAGCAGTCTCACTGTTCCCAGGACCCCACCAGAGAAAATCACCCCTCCGGCAGTCAGCTCTTTTCTTCGTTTGATAAGCCCTGAGGTATCCTTAATCAATACCTTGTAACCGGCTTCGCCTGGTTCACCCGCACTGTTTTTCTGATTATCAACAAGCGCTACCCGGATTACCTGCTTCTCAGGAAGTATTTCTGCGCCGCCTCTCTCCGCCAGGTATAGATAATTCTTATCCAGGCTGTTCTTAGCATCATAGCGGCACCCGGTCATACATCCCCCGCAAAAATTACAACCCGATCGTCTGGGACCCTCACCATTAAAATATGGATCAGGTACTTCCTGTTCCGGTTCACCAAAGAAGACTGACACCCGGGTTGGCTCGAAAAGTTTCGATTTTCGGAGTTTTACAGCCACAGCACGAAGGGCCTCATCTGAATCATATAGTCCGGGATTCTCAGTGGCTCCCAGCATCCTTTCCGCTTCGGCATAGTGCGACTCCAGCTCCTTTTTCCATTCGGCTAAACCAGCCCAGCTACCCGATTGAAAAAAGGCATCACGAGGCCGGGGTAGTGTATTTGCATAGGTAAGTGATCCGCCCCCGACCCCAACACCACTGAGAATTCCCACATGACGCATGATGGTGATCTTAAAGATTCCCCGGAATCTTATTGGAGGTAACCAGAGCCACTTGCGCAGTTTCCAGTTGGTCTCCGGAAACTCTTCAGATTTCCACCTTCTGCCCTTCTCAATAACAAGGACATTATAACCCTTTTCTGTCAGGCGCAGGGCCGAAACAGATCCTCCGAAACCTGAACCAACTATGATGTAATCGTAGTCATTTTTCATATTACAAATTATCACATATAAACAACTTTTACCAATTTCATGGACTATATTTGAAGGATGTTTTCAAAGGAGGAAGCAAAAAGATTCAGAGAGGAGTTCTGGGACCAATTCAAGCAGATGTCTGCAGGTAAGCGCGCCCGAAAGAAATTGCCAGGCAACTGGATGCTGGACCAGACCGGGATTAAGGCACTAAATTTGCGCTTTCATGTGGACCGTGAGGTGGCACAGGTGGGAATCGATCTGGAAACCAGAAACATGGACAAACGGATTGAACTCTTTGAAAAGCTGGAATCACTCAAAAAGTTGCTGGAGGAGGCCATGGAGTCACCTTTAATATGGGAATTGGAGTACATCCGGGAGAACGGGAAATCGGTAAGCCGGATTTACATGCAGATGGAGGGAGTTGATATTTATATGCGGGATACCTGGACCGAAGCTCATAAATTCATGTATGCTAATATGATGAAACTTGAATCATTTTTCCAGGAGTACCGAGACTTCTTAAAGTATGCTTAGAACATTGCTCATCATATATGTGGCTTTGCTGTTTTTCCCGGCTAAAGGACAGGAACAGGAATCTGGTGCAGCTATTCAGAGAAAGGCAGCCTTTGCCGGTACCTTCTACCCTACGCAGAAAGCAGCTCTTGAATCCCGTTTGAAAGAACTCTTCAGGGATGCCGGACAAACTCTTGAGTCTGAAGAGCTTAGCTACCCGGATGCCAATGTGCAAACCATTATAGTCCCTCATGCCGGCTATGACTATTCGGGAATGGTTGCCGCAGCTGGCTATCTGAATATCTCTAAAAGTGCATCCTATAAAAATATCTTTATAATCACAAGCAGCCACCGGCAGCAATTTAATGGGATTTCTGTCGACCAGGCAGGCTCTTACAGCACTCCCCTGGGAAAGGTGCAGGTCAACCGTCAAATTGCAGCAACACTACTTAAGCAGCCCTCCAATATCCTATATAGACCTGAGGCACATGAACGGGAACAGGGCATCGAGGTGCAGCTTCCTTTTATTCAGTATCACTTCAACAATATACCTGCTGTGATACCCATTGTTATGGGTTCCTCCTCTCTGGAAAGTGCCAGGGATCTGGCCGCAGCCCTCTTGCCCTGGTTCACCACGGAAAATCTATTTGTTATTAGTGCCGATTTTTCACGCTACCCCTCCTATGCGGATGCAAAACGCATCGATCAAACCAGCGCTGATGCAATCATAAGCGGAAATCCTGAACGGTTTTATTCTACACTGCGGGAGTTAAGTAAGCAAGAAGGAAGCAGTCTCTCGACACCCAGTGGTGACTGGAGCTCCCTTATGACCCTGCTATATATGTCACATAGCGGGGAGAATTTGAATTTCAAATCCTTGCTCTATCGCAATTCTGGAGACTCTCCTCTTGGTGACCGCCAGAGGGTAGTAGGATATTGGGCCATAGAAGGGCTTCAGAAAGTAGAGGAAGAGAAATCCACGCTCAGTGAGGAGGACAAAAGCGAACTACTTAAAATTTCAAGATCCACCCTGGAATCCTATATTCGCAATGAGACTATCCCGGTGCTCCAGGTTAAAAATCTCAGCTCTGCCCTTAAAAAACCTGCAACTGCCCTGGTAAGCCTCTATTTGGGGGATAGGCTCAGAGGACGGATCGAATATCTTACTCCGGCCATCCCACTCAGTGCCATGGTCCAGGAGATGACCATTGCCTCTGCTACCCTCGACCAGCGCTTTGCGCCGGTTGAAGCTACTGAATTGGGATATATTTCAATAGAAATATCCCTTCTCTCCCCTTTACAGAAGATTAGCTCTCCTGATGAAATTGATCCGCTTAAACACGGTATCTACCTTGTCAAGGATGAGTACACAGGACTCTACCTCCCGGGTAAGGCCCTCGAGGAGCAGTGGAGCACTGAGGAGCTGTTGAGCCATTGTTCCAAAGAGAAGGCAGGACTGGGATTGGAGGATTGGAAAGACGCCGATCTCTATATCTTCGAGGCTATTAGTTTTAGTGAAGAGGATTTGAACCCTTCTGTATCCCCTGCGTTATAAGAGAAGAGGAAGGATTTAAGATGAAGGAATTACTAATTATTTGCAGTATGCTGGCTGTTTTTTCAGCACTGGGGGGTCAGACTGCTCAGGAATCAAGCACAACAAAAAAGACAGTGAAGTACAATAAACTAACTGATTTTGAAGAGTTTGTTATCCTTGAAAAAGGTACTGAAAGGCCGTGGACAGGAGAATACGTGGATCACAACGAGACTGGCGTTTATGCCTGCAAGCGCTGTAATGCCCCCCTGTACAAAAGTGAGGCTAAATTTGACGGCCACTGTGGCTGGCCCAGTTTTGATGATGAGATTGAAGGAGCCGTTATACGAAAAACTGATGCAGACGGACGGCGGACAGAAATCATCTGTTCCAACTGTGAAGGTCACCTTGGGCATGTGTTCCTGGGGGAAAGGTTTACCGAGAAAAACACTCGCCATTGTGTGAATTCCGTATCACTCCAATTTATACCTGCTAAATAACGTGGTTGGAAGGCCGCTCAATTTTTACTATATTCACCTCACCAACTCTAACTAAACTAACATGGGAAAAGGCGATAAAAAGACCCGTAGAGGGAAACTCTTCAGTGGCAGTTACGGCATACTCAGACCCCGTAAAAGAAGCCGTGCATTCAGCGTTGTAGGCACCACCAAAAAGGCAGTCACCGAACCTGAGAAGCCAAAAGCAACACCAAAACCCAAAGCTGAACCCAAAGCAGAGCCTGTAGTAGAAGAGGTCAAGCCAGTTGTTGATAAGGTAGAACCCGTTGTTGAAGAGGTAAAGCCCGAGATAGAAGAAGGAAAGCCCGTAGCTGAAGAGGTAAAGGCCGAAGTCGAAGAGGCTAAACCTGAAGCCGAAGAGCTTAAGCCTGCTGCCAAGAAACCTGCCGCGAAGAAGCCTGCAGCAAAGAAACCCGCTGTAAAGAAGGAAGCTGCAGCAAAAAAGGAACCCACAACTAAAAAAGAACCCACGGCTAAAAAAGAACCCACAGCTAAAAAGGAACCAGCCAAGAAGGAGACACCAAAAGAGGAACCTCCCAAAGAGAAAGCATAGTACAGGGAGCAGGAGAGTGAGCAATGTTTGCCATACTTGATATTGAGACCACAGGAGGAAGTCCAAAAACAGAGAGAATAACAGAGATCGCTATCTATTTTCATGATGGTGAAAAGGTAGTTGATGAATGGAGTACTCTGGTCAATCCCGAAAAATCAATTCCCTATTTTATCACCGGACTTACCGGGATCACCAATGAAATGGTGGCCAATGCACCCAGATTCTATGAGATCGCCAAGGAATTGGTAGAACGTACCGAGAACCATACCATCGTTGGGCACAATGTAAAATTCGATTACTCCTTTATCAAGGGTGAATTCAAAAATCTCGGATTCGATTTCGATCGCCCCACCCTATGCACTATTAAATTGAGCAGGAAGATAATTCCTGGACATAAATCATACAGTCTGGGCAAGCTCTGCAATGATTTGGGTATTGAGATCACGGACAGGCACAGGGCTGCAGGTGATGCGCTGGCCACAGTAAAACTGTTTGAGTTGCTACGCGACCAGCAGAACGGCGAGTTTGATGCAGCTTTGGCTCAGGAAGCTCCGGGAAGGTATAAAAACCTGAACGAGCATCTGACTGTTGAAGATATCCAGAAGCTGCCAGAGAAGTGTGGCACTTACTATTTCTTCGATGAACAGAAGAACTTGCTCTATATTGGCAAAAGCAAAGACATCCACCACAGGGTCCTCTCCCACCTTGGAAACACCACCACTAAGAGGGCCATGGAAATGAAGCAGCGCATTCATACCATATCCTATGAACTGACTGGTAGTGAGCTGATTGCCTTACTAAAAGAATCCAGGGAGATCAAGGAGCAAAAACCCCGGTATAACCGGGCGCAGAGGCGGACAAGCGCTTACTGGGGACTCTACCCGGGGAAGGATGAGTTCGGATATATTACTTTTTCATTGAAGAAGATTTCTGAGACCGCCGATGACCCTGTCACCTGCTATAACAGTAAGAAGGAAGCTCGTGAAATACTAACAAAAATGGTTGGGAAACACTGGCTCTGCCAGAAGTTGACCGGACTCTACCGGACCGATGGGGCCTGCTTTCACCACTCCATCCGCCAGTGTAACGGGGCATGCGTTCAGGGTGAAGCTGCTTCAGATTATAATAAACGGGCCCAGGCATTCCTGGATAGCCTGACACTGGACAGGGGCAATGTATTAATCATTGATAAAGGAAGGGATGCGAATGAACGTAGCCTGGTTCGCATCGAGAAAGGGATCTATCTTGGTTATGGCTACCTATCCGTAAATGATTCCTACCTGGGCATCGAGCAGATGCTCGACTGCATACAACCCTCGCTGGATAACAGGGATATCAGGCAGATCTTAAGAAACTGGCTGAAAAACAACAAGGTGGAGAAGATGCTCTATTATTAACACCGAACTAAGGCATATCCTCGATATCTTCAAGATTTTCAAAACCTGGAATATCCAGACCAGAGGCAATACTAGAAATACTTTCCAGGTCGATATCGCCCTGAATGGCGATCAAGACATCTTCGCCCCCACCGCTGACAATCAGTAAAAATTCGGTGATCTTTCCCCCCTCTTCACGCGCGAGGAATAGCACATCCTCATCCTGGTCCTTAACCACCATCATCTCCTGGTACTCCGACCGGGGAAGCATCTCCAACAGCTCCGCTCCAAAGGCCACAGAGTTGCCTCCCTCCTGAGTCAAAATCTTTATGGATTTGATCCCGGCGGTAGCCTTCTTAAATTCATCGAATTCAGGATCGTCCGTTTCCAGGCTGTTCAACATGTTGAACATAAAGCTGGAAATATAGACTGTTGTATAGCCCTCCTTCCCGCTGTACTTATCAAAAACCTTGTCTACAGCTGAAGTCTGTCCCATTGTCAGAAGGGTAAACATAATCAGCATCCCTCCAATAAATATCCGTTTCATTGTATCTTATTTTACATTGTTATTATCGTATCTTACTGCCTTTCAAATCGTTCAACTCGTTTTAACTGCCCGAGTAAACTGAGTTCTTTGCTGCCCTTATTGATCTTTGATAAAGATTTCAAAGGGTCCGAAGTGGCTTTACTTGCCTTTTTTACATGTTCGAGTTCACTGGTACCGGTTTTTAGTTTAACTGATACATAGGCCAATGTTCTTCTGGCCTCTTCATAGGCATCCTGCGGATCTTCATAGGTATCGATCATCTGATTGGATGCCAGCAGACCGGGTGAATCGTCTCTGAAGTATCCCATGTAAAGTGCAATTACTACCAGCAAGCCGGCAGCCAGTCCCGAAAGGGAGAATACTGAAATCCTCCTGGTCCGCACCATCTTCTTCTCCTGCTGGTCTATGACATCCAGGACCTTCTGGTTCAGGCCCTCAGGCACTGCCACTGAATCACTGCCATCTCCCAGCGACTTGAACAGATCCCTGTCGGGCATCAACTCTTCCGGAACACTGGCCGAGGAGAAGTACTTCTGAAGGATCTTCTCCTCCTCCAGGCTGGTCTTCCCCAGGTAGAACCGGTCAAGCAGCTTACGTATCTCCGCTATACTCTCCATGATGAATACTGTTTTTCAATCATTTCACGCATTTGTTTTCTGGCTCGCGAAATACTCACTCTGATGGCATTCACATTCATATTGACCATCTCGGCGATCTCTTCATATTCTTTTCCCTCCAGGTGGCGGAGGTGGACCAGCGACCGCTGTGGTTCTGGCAGTGCTGAAATAAGTATATGAACGAGTTCCGCATCTTCTTTCTTTTCAAGGTTCTCTGAAGGCGTTTCCGGGTAGCTTTCTTGCTTCACCTGCTCTGCCTTCATGGCATCGTGGTTCACTTTTCTTCTTCTCAAATGATCCAGGCACAAATTACGGGTGATTCTTACACAAAGTGCCTCGATGCTATTGTAATTTGGAAGATCGTTCCGCATTCCCCAGAGTTTCACATAAACCTCCTGGACAATGTCCTCAGCCTCCTCCCGGCTGTTCATCAGGCGAAAGGCCATCCGATACAAGCGGGAACTATAAGGCATTACCAGGAGTTTAAATTCTGAGGACTTCATGCGGCGTCAACAACTTAAAGAACTTCCAAGTTAATGAAATCTATATATCAATGTCGTAGTCCATGGTTTCGGCAAGCTCCTCCAGATCATTCATATCGAAGTCACCGGTGATATAGATCAGCACATTGTCATCACCACCTACAATCAGCAGAAACTCGGAGACTACTGCCTTGTCGGCCTTCATCCACATGCGTACTACCTCTCCACCATCATCCACGGTTAGAACTTCTGCAAAATCACTTACATCCAGATCTTTTTTGATCTCATTGTAGAAATTTACATCCTCCCATCCCTCATCATCCTCAATGGTCAGGATCTTTACACTTACGATCTTATCCAAGGGGAAATCCTGCTCCTCAAGTTCCTCGATTCCCATGGCATTCACCATCTGGAACAACTCGGGACTGACACTTACAGTGGTTACGCCCTTCTGACCTTTATACTTTGCAAAAAGCTTATCCACAGCACTGTTCTGTGCCATCATAAAGGCGGGAAAGGCTACTACCAAAATAAATAATACAACTTTTTTCATGATTTCTTGTTTTAGTTTATAGAACGTTAATTATTGCTTTCTAAACCGAAGACGAAGCACCCGGAAATTCATTACAGAAAAAGAGATAAAAAGTGATGTATTTCTTTTTTGCAGAAAATAATTTTGTTGTTATCTTTGCAACCGCTTTTAAAGCGATAACAGGATGACTTAGTAGCTCAGTTGGTAGAGCACATCCCTTTTAAGGATGGGGTCCTGAGTTCGAACCTCAGCTGAGTCACCACCTTCTAAGAACCTCGATCAGCTTTGGTCGGGGTTTTTTGCTTATAAGTGCCTCTCTAATCCTTGTCAACTCTGCAATACAGGCGTTCTACCGTTAAATGGCTCTGGATGGTTGAATGTGCTGATGAGCATCGGAAATGCGAATGAACCTACCAAAAAACCTACTAGTTTTCCACCGCCTTTCAACATTAGTAGGTTGACGCACGAAAAATTAGTAGGTAGATTTACAGAAACCTTATCAGCGCAACACTATGGCAACATTTAGAAGAGAGTCCAATGGATATATTTATCTCTATCACTGGATTGATCCTAACACCCCACTAAAGGTATCTACACGCATAAAAATTGATGAAAAGGAATGGAATAAGAAGAAAGCTCGACCCCGAGACCTTGATGCTAACCATCAGGGAAATTCAATTATTAGGGAGATGGAGCGATATGAGAGCGCCTTAATCGGGGCACTAAATAAGCATGATACGGACAATATTCAATTACTGAGAGAAGAGGTCTATATGCAGCTAAATAAGGCTGATACTAGCAACCCTGTCGACTTTATTGACTACTTTCGAGCATATGTGAATGAAGCTAAGGAGATAGGCAAATCAAACTGGAAAGCTTACAACACATGCCTGAATCATCTCAACGTGTATTTCAATAACAAGCCTGTACCCTACTCATCTATTGACCTCAGATTCTACGGGAAATATAACAAGTATTTAACATCCAAACAGCTGGCTACAAACACAATAGCCACCCAGTGGAAGTTAATCAAGGCTGTCATAGGCAAAGCTCACAGAGAAGGGCTTCATACCAACGACTCATACAGACACTTCAAGAAAAAAATGGGAAGTGCCGATACAATCTTTCTAAGTGAGGAAGAACTTAACAAGATGTACAACTTGAAGTTGATTGGATATTTAGAGAAAGCCAGAGATTATTTCCTTATCGGAGCGTACACTGGGCTTCGCTTTGATGATTGGGATCGGGTGAGCAGTGAGAAGGTCGTGAATGGTGTTCTGACACTCAGGAGCACTAAAACTGGTGAGCTTAGCACAATACCTATCCATCCAGTGGTCAGTGCAATCTTGGACAAGTATGAGGGCGAGCTACCGTATAAACCGTCCAACCAGAAAATGAATGAGTATATCAAGGTAGTTGCCATGAGAGCCAATATTAATGACCATGTGGAAACAAGGATAACAAAAGGTGGTGTCAGAGTAATTAACACAAGCGAAAAGCACGAGTTAGTAACAACTCATACAGCCAGAAGAAGCCTTGCCACAAA
>QMPQ01000110.1 GCA_003648635.1 Bacteroidota bacterium
AAAGAAGGTTTGATTTTGAAGTACAAAAAACAACTTTGATATGAGTAAACCGTCTCTTAACTTTAGGCTATCAGGGTTCCGGACCTTGCTGACGATAAACATAGTCAACCCTTCATTGTGAGATAGGATTACATAAACGGTAATTGCATAATAAATCCCATTTGTTAACGCACTCAAAAATGAGCAAAATGAAGAAACTTACATTCCCTATTCTGGGCGGTATATTATCAGTACTAATTTTTTCTGGTGCTGCATTCGCAAACTCAAACACAGAAGATAATTTTTCTGAGAACATAGAGGAGGATTGCCTCTCGTACCCACCAGAAGGATGGACCGACAGTTACGTTCTTGCGAATGGTATTCGCATTCATTACTGGCGCACAGGTGGCGATAAACCAGTGATGATTATGGCCCATGGTTCATCGGACAATGGACTTTGCTGGACAAATTTGGCCAGGGAGCTGGAAGCAGACTACGACATCATCATGTTTGACGCACGGGGTCACGGATTGTCAGACCCACCCTCCAGATCGGATGGCGTGGATGCACAGTGTGAAGATCTGGCGGGACTGATTCGTGAGTTAGGACTGGAAAAGCCTATTCTGATGGGCCACTCAATGGGGAGCTCTTCCGTTGCATGGTTCGCAGCCCGGTACCCCGATATACCGGGTGCCGTTATACTTGAGGATCCCGGTCTTATACCCCGTCCCAACCGCAATCCCGGCACTACACCCAGTGAAGCTGATATCGAGGAACAGCGAGCACAGATGGTGGAGCGGAATAACAGGACTATTGATGAGCTTGTTGCCCTTTGCATGAAGAATACTCCACAATGGGGACAGTGCGAATGTGAATTCTGGGCCCCATCAAAGAAATTGCATCATCCCAATAACGTATACCGGCGCCTTATTGGCAGAGGACCGGATAAGAGTGAATTGTTTCCCATGATCACTGCCCCGACCCTGATTCTCAAAGCAGATGCCCAGGGGGAAGTCAGGAAGCAAAATGAGGAGATTGCCGCCTTGTTGCCGAACGGAAGGATTGTCCACATCGAAGGGGCCCGCCACAATGTTCGCCGTGATCAAAAGGAAGCTTTGATCAAAGCGCTGAAGGCCTTTCTTGAGGAGTTGTAAGTAACTGTAATTTAATCCATAAGCAATTAGTGTCATGAGAAAAGTATTGATGTTTTTTGTCCTTGTTATATTTTGCACCTTGCAAGCAGCTATGGGCCAGGTTGTGGAGGAATGGGTAGTCCAGCTTCATGAACCCCATATGTACAATGACATGCCCTACAGGCTCATGAAGCCGCTAAATTTCGATTCTAAAAAGAAATATCCGCTTATAGTTTCACTGCATGGAGGTGGAGGCAGGGGTTCGGATAATCTGAAACAGCTACGCGACTGGAATGAGGTTCTCGCTGATGAAGAGAGAAGGGCAGATTATCCCACTTATGTATTGGCCCCACAATCGGAAGGTAGATGGGACTCAACACATCTTCAGAAAATTAAAGATATCATCAATGATTTGCCGGCAGTAGATAAAAACAGGATATACCTGCTTGGACATTCCATGGGAGCCGGGGGGACCTATACATTCATAAGAACTGATCCGGATTATTTTGCAGCTGCAGCACCCTCGGCCGGTGGCGGCTTCAGAAATTATTCGGGTGCACCAGCAGTTGTTAAGGATCTCCCTATCTGGACATTTCACGGTGACGAGGATAAAGTTGTCCCCATAGAGGGAGAGCAGAAGCTATTCGCTGAGATGCAAAAAATTGGCGGTAACATGAAGTTTACCACCTGGGTGGGCGACGGGCACGGAGTAGCACCTAAAATGATTGCGGGGGGTGAGAATGGCAATACTCGGCTCAGCAGCGATCAATGCGATCCGGAGCCTGTATTTATGAAATGGCTTTTTGCACAGAAGCGAACACCAGCCTGGGTAAAGCTCCATGAACCCCACATGTATAATGATATGCCCTACAGGCTCATGAAACCGCTAAATTTCGATTCTAAAAAGAAATATCCGCTTATAGTTTCACTGCATGGCGGTGGAGGCAGGGGCTCGGATAACCTGAGACAACTGCGTAATTGGAATGAGCTTCTAGCAGATGAGCAGACTCGCACAGATTACACCAGCTATGTACTCGCGCCCCAGGCATCGGAAATGTGGAATCTTACACACCTTCAGAACATCAAAGACATTATCAAGGAATTGCCATCCGTTAACGTCAATAGGATATATATACTGGGGCACTCCATGGGAGGTGAAGGGACTTACAGGATCATTCAATCTGATCCTGAATATTTTGCAGCTGCAGCTCCCTCAGCCGGGGGTGGGCTGGCCCGGAATGAAGAATTTATTGATGCCTCGATAATTAAAGATATTCCCATATGGGCATTTCATGGTGACCAGGATGGAGTTTGTCCCATTGAGAGAGATCAGAAAGTATTCGCTGAGATGCAAAAAAATGGTGGAAACATGAAGTTCACCACCTGGGTGGGTGACGGGCACGGTGTTGCTCCTAAGATGATTACGGGCAGTGATAATGGCATTACTCAAATGAGCAGCGACCGTTGTGATCCGGAGCCTGTATTTATGAAATGGCTCCTCGCACAGAAGCTCACAAAAAGGAGAAGATAATCAAATCGCGTTTCATCAGACGACCATTCACTAAAATATTCAAATAAATCACGTTCTATGCGGCTAAAGAAAATAACGATTTGAACATACTTCGCTCTTGAATCTTCGGACTATCTCAATCCCTGTAAGAGTTCTTCTTTCTGACTCAAAATCCTTAAATTCTAAGCCCTGTTGAATGCGCCATTTTATGAACAGATGATCATGTTCCACTATATTATTCAAGTATTTACATTTGACCTCCCCCCGGAATCCTCTATTTTAGATTGGCTCAGTTTATTGGGAGGACGTCAAATGGGCCTCACTTTAGCCCACATATCGCAACAAAACAACCTAAATCAGCATCCTATCCCGCCGATTGCAGTAGAATATACGTTCTGCCGATAAATTAAGGAAGGGAGTAATTGAGAGACTCGTATATCAAAAGTTAAATTCAGTTTAAAGAAACAAAGCCACAATGAAAAAGATTGCAATTTTTGTTTTGACATCTTTTATGATATGCTGTCAGGCACAGACTAACCAAGAATTCAATCTTGGATTTGAAAAGCAAAATGATGTCAATTCGCTTTCAGATGGTTGGATCAAATGGGGAAGCTATGTTTTAAGCATAGATTCTTTGAGTAATTCTGGAGAAAAATCAGGCAAGATTACTTCAACTATAAATGCACAATTCGGTAGTATAGCTTATAGAATTCCTGCAAACTATGATGGAAACTCTATTAAGCTGGAAGGTTATATGAAAATCAAAAATGTAGAAAATGGATTTGCAGGCCTGTTGCTTCGGGTGGACGGAAATGGAAAGGCTCAGGCTTTCGACAATATGCAGAAGCAGAATATCTCAGGTACGAAAGATTGGCAGAAATACTCGATAGAATTAAAATATCCGGAAGAAGCAGAGAACATTTATGTAGCAGGCATCTTAACAGGTAAAGGTGAAGCCTGGTTTGATGATTTTGAATTAACAATTGATGGGAAAAGTATTCAATCACTAAAGGAAACAAAAAAGTCTGTATATAAAGCTAATCTTGATAAAGAGTTCGATAGCGGTTCGGACGTTGAAATTCCTGAATTGACACCAGGTTTAATAGATGATCTTGAATTGTTAGGTAGAGTATGGGGATTTTTGAAATACTATCATCCAGAAATTGCAACAGGCAATTACAATTGGGACTATGAATTATTTCGATTCATGCCAGACTATCTGAAAGAATCCAAGAACATCGCAAGAGAGGAATTGATCCTTAATTGGATTAAGGGCCTAGGAGAAATAGAAAAATGTAAGAAATGCAAGCAAACAGCCTCTGATGCCTACCTCAAACCTGATCATAAATGGATTGCAGCCAGCGTTAATAATGATTTATTAAGAAATGAACTTCTCTACATTTATGAGAATCGAAATCAAGGCAAGCATTTCTATATAAGAATGGCACCAAGAGTAGGAAATCCAGAATTCCTAAATGAAGATGCATATTACAATATGTCATATCCCGATGATGGATTTAGAATCTTGGCTTTATTCAGATATTGGAATATGATTAATTATTTCTTCCCTAATAAACACTTGATTGACAAAGATTGGAATAATACTTTAAAGGAGTATATCCCAGTATTTACAAATGCACTAAATGAATTTGAATATGAATTAGCAGCCATTCAAATTATAGGCGATATTAAAGATACACATGCAAATTTATATGGTGGAAATAATAAAATTGAAGAATGGAAAGGCAATTATTATGCTCCGGTACATCTGAGATTTATTGAAAAAAAACTCGTTGTAACTGATTATTACAACCCTGAACTCAAAAGCGAGGCAGGATTAGAAATTGGAGATTTCATTACACGAATTAATAATAGAAAAGTTGACAACATAGTTGCTGAGTTATCCAAGTATTATCCTGCATCAAATAAACCAACCCGTCTGAGAAATATTTCAGCTGATATGCTTCGTTCTCAGAAAACGGAATTAGAGGTAGAATACATAAGTGAAGGAAGGATGGCAACAAAGATGCTAAGGCTATATCCTGTGGATTCCTTAAACAGATTTCACTGGTACAAAAAGAGTGACGAAAAATGTTATAAGTTGTTGGACAACAATATTGGATATGTTACATTGATGTCAATTAAAGACACTGACATTCCTGAAATTAAGAGTGGATTTAAAGACACCAAAGGTTTTATCATTGATATACGTAATTATCCATCAAGCTTTGTTCCTTTCGCATTAGGCTCCTTCTTCGTCTCGACTTCAACTCCTTTTGTGAAATTCACTAAAGGAAATATGAATAATCCCGGTGAATTTACCTTTACGAAAGAATTAGTTATACCAAAATCAGACGAAACCTATGAGGGGAAACTGATTGTATTAGTAAATGAATTTTCACAAAGCCAGGCAGAATACACGGCAATGGCATTTAGAGCAGGAAACAATACAACCATAATAGGAAGTACAACCGCAGGAGCGGACGGAAATATTTCATCAATTCCATTACCGGGAGGACTATCTACAGTGATCTCAGGAATAGGAGTATATTACCCTAATGGTGAAGAAACGCAAAGAGTAGGAATTGTTCCTGACATAGTTGTAAAACCAACAATTGAGGGAATAAAGAACGGTAAAGATGAAATACTTGAGAAGGCAATTGAATTAATACTGAATGAATAAGCAGCAGGTAAAATTTAATTCAAAATTCGGGGTCATTAAACATTACAACAAGGGTCCAGAGTTCAAACCTCAGTCAGGGTCAGAAGGACCAAATTTGCGATCATAAATTATGTTTCATTTATTCTGGTGACATAGGGATCAAATAAAGATGACTTACAAATTAAAATACAGAATATCCCTCGCCATTGCTTACTTGCTTCTGAATATCATTTTACCAACAAAGCTATGGTCACAGGATGTCGGTGAACTTATTGACAAGAAAGAGTTTGATCCGGCTACAATGATGTGGTACAAAGAGCCGGTAGATTAAACCCGGCAACACTACCTATATCAATCAAAATCTTAAAGAGATAATTGTTATTTGCAAAACTCATTTTGATATTGGTTACACGCACCGTGTAGAAGACCTGATTCCATATTATGGACAGTACAAAGTACCTTCCGAAGGAACAGAAATTTGCATGGACTGCGCCAGGATGGGTTTTGTCGAAGGTTTTGAAAGACTGGCCCGGACAAATTCCTTCACGCCGTCAAAGGCTCGATGAAACCATTAAATCGGAACGCTTTGTTGTTCATGTAGCTCCCTATACTCTTCAATCGGCGAGTATGTTTCCCAAAGAGATTACAAGGGGATTTTCTTTTTCAGAAGATGTCTGCAAACAATACGGTCTACCCATCGCGCGGGGTGCAAAGACGACCGCTGTATCTTCACACGACGGTTTTCTTGCTACTGTGTTGGCAACTCCGGTATACCTGCGTGGTGAAGAGATAGGAAAGTCGGTTAATGAAATCGACAATAAGCTCACAGTTGAACTAGGGGCATATGCACCAGATAGCTTTATACTAAGTAGTAACAAATAGTTATATATAGAAAAACGTGATGAAAACCAGACTGATACTAATCCTTATTTCATCTCTTCTACTAATTAATACGACTACTTATTGTCAGGAACACGGTAGATGTAGACAGGATCAGGCTTTTGAGCAACTAAAGGAAAAGGATCCTATTACGTACAAGGCCATAAAAGAACAATTAGAAAACCATACGAAGGAGGGAAAAGAAATAGGCAAGAAAGGAATTCTAAAATCGACAGAGAAGTACATTATACCCATTGTGTTTCATGTGCTCCATAACAACGGGCCCGAAAAGATTTCGGAAGAACAAATAATTGATGCGGTTCGGATATTAAATGAAGATTTTAACGCCATGAGTCCGGATACGGTCGATATAGATCCTCTATTCTGGCCAATATATGCCAACGTCGGTATCGAATTCAGGTTGGCACAAATAGACCCCAATGGAAACTGCTCCACCGGGATCAACTACTACGAGGATGCGAAGAATATGCATGGAGAAACCTGCGACTGGGGTGAGGTACAGGCCAACTGGTCGCCTAATCAATGGGATTACGACAAATATCTGAACATTTATACATTAATGGATGGGGGAAGCTGGAGCTATGGGCCTGTTGCAAACAATCCATACTCCGGCGTGGGGATTGATCACTTCTATGTAGGTTCAATTGGAACTTTTTCGGGAGCTCCCTATTGGGACAGAACTCTTACACACGAAGTGGGTCACTGGTTAAATTTGCCCCACACATGGGGATCAGGCAGTATTCCAGGCAGCTGCGAGTTAGATGATGGAATAGATGACACCCCCACTACCACGGGAACATGGGGTTGTGATTTAAATAGAAATAGCTGTGACGATGGAATTGGAGATTTAAAAGATAATACCCAGAATTACATGGATTACGGTTGTAGCATCATGTTTACGGAAGGACAAAAAACAGTGATGATCAACTCTCTTCTAAGTAGCGTACAGAATAATTTACATACTCAAAGTAACTTGATTGAAACAGGTACAGCAGATCCGTATGTGTATAACGGACCGAGTGCTTGTGATGTACTATCGTGCATTTTAACCACGGACTGTAATGGAGAAGATGGTAGTGCTACAGTAAGTTTTTTTGAAGGTGTTCCACCCTATTCTGTCAGCTGGTCAAATGGTGCAACGACTACTGGAATTACAGAAGATGGCACAAATACTCAAACTGGATTGGCACCTGGTGATTACACGGTTACAATTACAGATAGCAATAACGACACGACATCATGTTCTACTACCATTTCAAGTACTCCGGATATAGTCCTTTCCTCCTCCATTCTAGATGCTACAGACTGCAACCTTTCGTGCAACGGGGCTATTGATCTTAGGGCAACAGGAGATGAAATTGGCCAACCGTTTGCTAAGTTTTCTACGAACTCATCTGGCTACTCCGGGAATCCAAATATGGCCGACGGTGATTGTGTTTCAGATCTGTTTTACATCGACTTTGTTCCTGCCCTTTCCTATGCCAATATCGATGAAACCAGCATTCATTCTGTTTGCCTTAGCTTTACACACCCAAATCCAGCTGATCTAAGGATAAACTTAGTAGCTACTGTTGGTGACGACTGGGGGTGGTTAGAGCTTGTAGCTGCAGGGGATATCCCTGCTGGTGAAAATATCGATATGGCATGTTTCACCAGAGATGCGACGAATTCAATCTCAACCGGAACTGCTCCTTTTACAGGTGAGTGGAAACCAAATGATGACTTCACTACGAACGGCTTCATTCTGGATGGCGCGCTTGTACACGATTACTGGTATTTATCCGCCTGGGACTGCAATGGCAATGGTCAGACAGGATCAATAGATTACTTTGAGGTAAATTTCTTAAACGGCGAGGATCATACGACATATTCCTGGTCGAACTCAGAAATTACTGAGGATATTAATGCGTTGTGCCCGGGTAATTATACGGTTACTGTAACAGATAATAATGGATGCACTGCCACACACGAAGCAATTGTAGGTTGTTCTACAGGAATTGATGATCGATTGGATGAAAATATAAAGATTTATCAAGTGAGTCCAGGAAGATTACAGATCGATGCTAAGATCAGAATCGAATATATAGAGGTGTATGGTTTAGATGGAAAGAGAGTCTTCCAGGATAAGCCTGGCAGCAACAGTATTGACCTGTCGAAAAAAAGTGCAGGACTCTATTTTGTAAGAGTCCACACAGCCCAGGGTAGCATAGTAAGGAAGGTCATATTACGTGATTAGTATTTAGTGACCTAGAAATCAAATAAAGATGAATTACAAATTAAAATACAGAATATCCCTCGCCATTGCTTACTTGCTTCTGAACAGCATTTTACCAGCAAGCTTATGGTCACAGGATGTCGCTGAACTTATTGACAAGAAGGAGTTTGATCCTTCCACATTGCTCTGGTACAAAGCGCCTGCTGATAAATGGGAAAATGCTTTACCCGTTGGTAATGGAAGATTGGGTGCCATGATTTTTGGAGGAGTTGAAGAAGAAAGGATTCAACTTAACGAGGATACATATTATTCTGGTGGCCCTTACAGATCCGTTGTTAAAGGAGGTCATGAAAAGTTGGCGGAAATTCAAAAACTTCTTTTTGAAGGTGAGCCCATAAAAGCGCATAAACTTTTCGGCAGGCATTTGATGGGATATCCTGTTGAGCAACAAAAATACCAATGCCTTGGCAACCTGCACTTGTTTTATACAAAGGACCAGGAATCTTCAAACTACAAACGTTGGCTGGATCTGACAACTGGAATAGTTGGGTCCTCTTATATCATTGATGGGGTAAGCTATACCCGTGAGGTATTATCTTCTCATGTGGATCAAACAATTGCCATCAGACTAACGGCAAGCGAACCCGGTAAAATTTCATTTGATTCAGAATTAAGAGGAACCAGAAACACCCAACATTCTAATTACGGAACGGATTATTTTCGAATGGATGGAGATAAAGAAAATGAATTGGTATTAACTGGTCGTTCTGCAGATTACCTTGGAATCGAAAGCCAATTACGTTACGAGGCCCGCGCACGATTTGAAACAGATGGTGGAGAAATTTCTCGTGATGATGCACGAATTACAATCTCCAATGCAAATTCTGTTACCATCTATTTCGTAGCTGCTACAAATTTTATGAACTACAAAGATGTAAGTGCAAACGAAAAAAATCGAGTTCAGAATTATTTCAAAAACCTGGATAATAAAAAATACTCCTCCGTTCGAGAGAAAGCCGTTCAAGATTACCAGAGCTTTTTTAATCGGGTAAGCCTGAACATGGAAAGCACGCCCTCGTCCTACTTACCCACTGATGAACGTATGGAAAGCATTCAAACAAAACCCGATCCGCAAATGGCGGCTCTGTCGTATCAGTTTGGCAGATATCTAATGATTTCCTCCAGTCGAGTGGGAACGCAGCCAGCCAATTTGCAAGGGATTTGGAACGCTTATGAAAATCCTTCGTGGGATTCGAAATACACAACAAACATCAACATTCAAATGAATTACTGGGCTGTTGAGTCGGGCAACCTATCAGAATTATCTGAACCATTGTTTACGATGATAGAAGAACTAAGGGATGAAGGCACCGAAGTAGCGAAGGAGCATTATGGTGCTGATGGATGGGTTTTTCATCAGAACACAGATTTATGGAGAGTAGCCACACCGATGGATGGTCCGACGTGGGGAACATTTACGGTAGGTGGTGCATGGTTAACTACTCATATGTGGGAACACTATTTGTACACAGGAGACAAAGAGTTTTTAGAGAAAGTTTACCCAATTATTAAAGGTTCGGTTGACTTCTTCATGGACTTCTTAATAGAACATCCCAATGGGGAGTGGTTGGTTACCAGTCCTTCAAACTCACCGGAGAATCCTCCTAAAGGACCTGGATATGAATATTTCTTTGACGAAATAATTGGTTGGTACTATTTTACCACTATTACTTATGGCTCCTCTATTGATATGCAGATTTTAAAAGACCTCTTCAAGTATTACATAGAAGCAACGGAAGTGTTAGACAAGGACAAAGACTACGCTGCTAAGGTAGCAGAGTCCAGAGCACGATTGGCTCCTACGCAAGTTGGGAAATCCGGTGCCTTGCAAGAATGGGCAGATGACTTCGGGCAGATGGAGCCGAATCACAGGCACTTCTCCCACCTGTATGGTTTGTATCCCGGAAATGTGCTTTCAACGAAGAGAACACCAGAATTGGTTGAGCCAATTAAAGCGGTTTTAGAACAAAGAGGTGATGGAGCCACAGGATGGTCGCGTGCATGGAAAATGAACCTGTGGTCAAGACTCTATGATGGAGACCGAGCCAACTCTATTTACAAAGGATATTTAAAAGAACAATGTACCAAGTCTTTATTTGCCTTATGTGGAACATCGCTTCAGGTAGATGCCGCATTCGGCCTTACTGCTGCGGTTACAGAGATGATCGTTCAATCGCACGAAGGCGTTATTCATTTACTGCCTGCCCTGCCAGGCGAATGGAGCAAAGGTCATTTTGATGGGGTTTGTGTTCGAGGTGGATTTGAACTAGATATAAAATGGAAGGATAAGAAAATAACTTTTCTTGAAATACAATCAAAGGCTGGAAATAGATGTAAAATTCTCGCTGAAGGAGATTTCAGGGTAATGGACAACAAAACAGAAATCAAAACCAAACAGCACAAAGATGGTTCTATTCAATTTGAAACCGCCGAAGGTAAAACTTACCAATTAATAAGAATTTGATATGAATAAGGCAATCTGCATCCTGAAACTATTAGAGTTCTTAATTTTTTGTGCAATAATCATATTGCCCAATGAAACTCATGCCCAGATTGTAGTTGATAATATTGAGATTGAAAGTTATACTTATAAAACCAGAGGCCTCAGCAAACTAGAGTTGTCTGTATTTCAACCAGCTAATAAAGAATTAGATAAAAACCTTCCTGCAATAATTTTTTTTCACGGGGGTGGATTAAGAGAACGTAGTATATGGGAATTCAGGCCTCAGAGTAAGTACCTTGTTGATAGAGGCATGGTAGCAGTCGTAGCTACTTACAGGGTAAAACGTCATGGTAGGACTATTTTTGAAAGTATAGCTGATGCGAAATCAGCCATTAGATGGATAAGAGAACGTGCTGATGACTTAGGTATAGATGAAAACCGTATTGCTGCAGGAGGAGGAAGTGCAGGAGGCTACCTTGCAGCATGTTCTGCCCTGATAAAAGACTATGATGAGCCTGATGAAGATTTGAGTATAAGCTCAATTCCAAATGCTCTGGTATTGTTTAATCCAAGACTGGTTTTGCCTGTAATTGGAGATCCTCCATTAAACAAAAAGGAAATCAGATACTTAGATGGCAGGAATGTTGAAGAAATTTCACCGGTTCATAATGTATATAATGGAGCACCGCCAACAATAATTTTTCAAGGAACAGCTGACAAAGGTATTTCTCTTATAGAATCTCAGTGGTTTTGTGAGGAAATGGATAAATATGGGAACAAGTGCGAAGTTGAGCTTTATGAAGGACGCGAACATGGTTTCTTTAAATATTTCTCCGGGAATAATCCAGATTTCTTTTCAACGATGGAAACCACTGTAAAGTTTTTGAGCAAATTAGCTTATATATCACAAGACAAGCAATAATTTAATAAAATCCAAAGCAAACCAAACGATCGGGTAAACCTTCCAAGCAAAAGCAAGCGCCAAAAGCAAACTCTAATTTACACCAGGCGTTGTAGCCAACTAAATAAGTAGCTAATGAAAATAATTTTAACAGCCATAGGAACCCAAGGAGATATTGAACCTTTTTTAGCAGTTGGAAAAATTCTGAAAGAAAAAGGACATCAAGTCATTTGTGCATTTTCAGAACAATTTAGAGAATTGACAGAATGTAATGAGCTAGAATTCGCTTCTCTCGGGAGCAAATTATTTGATTTAAACAATAGTGATGCAGGTAGAATAGTTTTTGGAGGAGGAAATGGATTAAAAAAATTCTTCGCATTCATGGAACTTGCCATGAAACAAAAAGGCCCGAATAAAGAAAAAGAAACTAAGCTTTACGAACTTATTAATCAAGAGAGACCGGATAGAGTACTTTATAATTCAAAAACAACTTGTCCAATAATTTGGGAGTATAAAAATAGTGGGAAAACAACTTTTTTAAGTCCTTACCCATATTTGCACTATGTAAAAGGACATTCATTACTTGTTTTTAGTAAAAATTTCGGAGATTTTTTTAACAAACTTACATTCAAACTATATGATTTTGGGGCAGCTACTGCAGCCTTATCTACAAAAAAGTGGCTACCTATACAGGATAAAATCAAACGAACAGAATTAAAGAAAATAGTTCACAACAGAAATTTTATTTATACCATTTCGCCAAGCTTATTCCCACGACCCGATTATTGGGAAAGTAACATTAAAGTTTTAGGTCATCATGCAGTAATGAAAGAAACAGATTGGAAACCCAAAAAAGAACTGACTGAATTCATAGATAAAAATGAGAAAATAATATTTATCACT
>QMPQ01000111.1 GCA_003648635.1 Bacteroidota bacterium
ATTGCGCTTGCACAACTGAATTATATTATCGGTGATTTTGATGGGAACCTGTCCAAAATCACTGCTGCAGTGGCGGATGCGTCCTCCTCGGGTGCCGAGCTGGTCATATTCTCTGAACTTTCCATCTGTGGCTACCCTCCCCTGGATCTTTTGGAAAGAAAAGAGTTCATACATACATGTGGACAATCCATTGAGAAACTGGCCACATTGGTAGATCCGGCCACAGGCGTCCTGGTGGGAGGTCCTGAATTCAATCCCAATAAGGATGGGAAATTGCTTTTCAATTCAGCTTTTTTCCTGCATGAAGGAAAGGTTAAGCAGGTATTTCGTAAATCTCTGCTTCCCACCTATGACATATTTGATGAGTACCGCTACTTTGAACCCAATCGCGAATTCCACATTCTGGAGTTCAAAAACAGGAAACTGGCTGTGACCATTTGTGAGGACCTCTGGGATGAACAACCATTTGATAATGAGTTTTCACGTAGCAGACTTTATACTTCCAATCCATTGGAAGAGCTGTCGGTCTTTGAACCAGATGTGATCATCAATATAGCGGCATCGCCCTTCTCACATCGGAAAATGGAGGTCAAACAATCGATCTTCACCGGGAAGGCTAAGAGGTACAAACTTCCGGTCCTCTACTGTAACCAGGTGGGTGCACACACCGAGCTTATCTTTGAGGGCGGATCCCTGGCCATCCATTCTTCCGGACGTGTGGCAGCTAAACTCCCCTATTTCCGGGAAGACATTCTAATTTGCGACCTGGACGAACTGACTGAATCTGAGCCTCATCCTTCACCCGGAGTAATCCCCGGCCGAATTGGAACCATGGCCGATGCCTTGATCTGCGGCATCAAAGACTATTTCGGAAAACTGGGATTCCGTACAGCAACTCTGGGACTTTCGGGAGGAATCGATTCGGCAGTAACACTGGCACTGGCTGCTGAAGCACTGGGTCCGGCTAATCTTCATGTGTTATTGCTTCCCTCCCAGTACTCTTCAGATCACAGTGTGAACGACTCGGTTCAGATGGCTGAGAACCTGGGAATAAAATACGACATTCTCCCCATAGAAGCTCTATTTAATGAGTTTAGGGAGACGCTTCAAGCGCTTTTCAAAGACATGCCTGAAGACATTGCGGAAGAGAATATTCAAGCCCGGATCAGGGGAACACTTTTGATGGCCCTATCCAATAAATTTGGTAATATCCTGCTGAATACCAGCAATAAGAGTGAGACTGCTGTGGGCTACGGCACCCTGTATGGGGATATGAGCGGCGGACTCTCGGTACTGGGAGATGTTTATAAGACCGATGTCTACCTCCTGGCCTTATATCTGAACCAGGAGCAGGAGGTGATTCCGGCAAATATCATTTCCAAACCTCCATCAGCTGAGTTAAAGCCCGATCAGAAAGACAGTGATTCTTTGCCCCCTTATGATGTACTTGATCAGATCCTGGAGGCTTATATTGAAAGACAGCTCCCTGTTGAAAAGTTAGAGGCTCTGGGCTTTGATCCCAAGCTGGTCAGCAGGGTTATTAAACTGGTAAACATGAATGAATACAAACGCTATCAAACCCCTCCCATCCTGCGAGTCTCATCTAAAGCTTTCGGAATAGGAAGACGCCTTCCACTGGTAGCCAGATATTAAGGGAAAATCGATAAATTTTTCTAATTTTGTCTGTTATTCAACATAAGAAGACCAAAACAGAAAATTACGATGCAGGAAAGGAACTTTAATGCAGATGACTGTATAGACAATCCGAAATCTGTATTTACGGTACTGACTCCCAAAGAAAAAGAATTCCTGAAGCAAAACTATACATGCGCATTCTACAAGAAGGGTGAGATCATTTTCAAAGAGGGAGATAAACCCATGGGCCTGATGATCCTGGCCGAAGGCAAGGTGAAGATTTTTAAAGAGGGAGTGGGAGGCAGAGAACAGATTGTGAGAATGGCCAAGCCTGTTGGTTTCATTGGATACCGGGCCTTGTTCGCAGAGGAGAACCATACAGCCACTGCCGTAGCCATTGAAGATTGTGTATCGTGCATCGTCGACAAAGAGAGTGTATTCAGGGTGATGCGCAGCAACGCTGAATTGAGTATGAGTGTGATCCAGTCTTTTGCTTCTGAGCTTGGATTCTCACATGACCGTACAGTAACTCTAACTCAAAAACACATCCGTGGACGGCTGGCCGAATCACTGATCTTTCTCAAAGACACCTACGGATATGAGGACGACAATAAGACCATCAAGATATACCTCTCCCGGGAAGACGTGGCAAATCTCTCCAACATGACCACCTCCAATGCCATTCGTACGCTCTCCACCTTTGCACAGGAAGGAGTGATCTCCATCGATGGGCGCAAGATAAGGATCCTTGACCTGCCCAAATTGGAACGAATCAGTGAGCTGGGATAGAAGATGAAGTTTATAGCTTACATCTTTGCCTATGCCTTCGTATGGCTACTTCATCTCTTACCAGAAAGAATCCTCTTTCTGCTTTCCGATCTGCTCTACCTGCTCATGTACCATGTAGCGGGCTACAGGAAAAAAGTAGTATATACCAACCTTGAAAAAGCCTTCCCGGAATATGAAAAGTCCGAAATAAGGCGAATCGCAAAGAAATTTTTCCACCATCTCAGTGATTTAATGCTGGAATCGGCTGTGTCCCACTTTTATTCAGAATCGAAGGCACTAAAAAAAATCACCTACAAAAATCCCGAATTGCTAAATGAACTCCACGGAAAAGGCAAGCAGGTGATGGCTGTTCTGGGACATTATGGGAACTGGGAATACATGTCCACCCTTGCACTGGCCATCGATTACCCGGTTGTGGCTATTTATAAGCCTCTTCATAACAAGTATATGGACAGGATGATGCAGAAAAACAGAAATACCTTTGGGGTGATCACAGTTCCCATGGAGAAAATTACCAGGAGACTGATTGAATATCATAAAAGCAACACCCCGGTTCTTACCCTCAATCTGGGCGATCAACGCCCCCTCTATCGTCAAATCCAGTACTGGACCAAATTTTTGGGACGCGACACCCCCATGTTCCTTGGGACGGAGAAACTGGCAAGGAAACTGGATACAGCTGTTGTGTTTTTAAAGATCAGGAAGTTGAAAAGAGGCCGGTACGAAATGGAGGCTGAGCTGATCTGTGAAAGTCCCAAAGACCTTGAACCCTTGGAGATAACAAATCGCCATGTAGCCATACTGGAAGATCTGATCAGGGAAGAGCCAGCATACTGGTTGTGGTCACACAAGCGCTGGAAGCACTCCTATGAAAAATATCAAGAGGAACACGGGGAATGACACTCAATCTGGCTGAAGATTGATCAATTGAATAAAGGCTTTGTGATTCTTATCAAAGGTGAACTGCTCCTCTACCCGGGCCCGGGCCCTCTCCCCCATATTCTCCCGAAGTCCCTTATCTCTGGCAAGTTCCTGAACCCTGATGGTCATTTCATCTACCCTGTTTGGCCCGGTAATATATCCCGTTTCACCATGCTTGATAATCTCAGATGCCGATTTGACATCAAAGGCCACAACCGGAAGCCTGCTTGCCATGGCCTCCCCTATCACATTAGCAAAGCCTTCATATCGGGAGGGCAATAAGAAAATATCAATGGCCCGGTAAAACGATGGCATATCCTCCACAAATCCCAGCAAAACAACCTGCTCACTTACACCGAGCATCTTTGCATTTTTCTCCAGCGTGTGCAGCATTTTTCCCTCCCCGGCGATAAGAAGTCTGTACTTTAAGGGATCATCTTTCAAAAGCTTCATCATCTCAAGCAAATGAAGATGACCCTTCTCTTCCGATAAGCGACCGGCGCAGCCAAGTATGATCTCACCCGCTTCTGCTTTGTATAGCGGTACCACATCCTGGTGGTAGCTGGATACGGTAAATCCATTGTAGATCACTTTTATCTTATGCTCAGGTATGAGTTCACTGTTATTGGCCAGAAGGGTACGTCTGGTCTCCTTTGAATTGGCTACAACATGGGTCAATACTTTTCTGAACAGGTAACGATTGAGCTTGCTGTTCTTCAGAGGAATGGCGCTGCCTCTTCGATAAATAATATTTGGAATACCCGCTAACTTTCCAGCTATGGAGGCAACTTTCATATCGTAAGAAAGATTAGTCAACAATACACCCACCTTCTCCTTCCTGAAAATCCGGACCAGTTTCAATACTTTAAAAGGATTCACGAAACTCAGGTTGCTGATTGAAAACTGATACCCGGCAATATCCAACTCATTTAATTTCTCTGAAAGCGGGCTCGAGGGCGAAGAAATGTAGATGATCCTGTAATTCTGGCTGTTCATGCTCGATATAATATCCAGATGCCACTTCTCCCCTCCTCCCCAGGTATCATGTGAATTAAAGAAACAGATGGTCTCCTTCGCGGTTCTTTTTTCTTCACTGTAAATATTCCTGAGTTTTACGTATTTCAGAAACACCTCATGAGCCGAGTTCACACTTACGATAAAACCGTAATATCCATCCATGAAACCTCTCAGGAGGAAGAAATCCTTTAGGAAACGCCAGAAGGGTCGAAAGATCAGGTTGAAAAAGCCGGCCTTCCTTCCCTGGTCATAATAGGAACGGGCCTGGATAGAGGAGAATTTATTTATCTGGAGCAGGTGTTCGCTTACGGAATAGTAGGAATAGTGCAGTAGATCTCCTTTTAAAAACATGCGCCTGGCTCCAGAGCTCATTTCGTATTTATCATGCGGATTAATACCTCCCCAACTGCCCTTCCTGGAATCCCATAACCTCAATTTACGGGATGGATACCAGCTGGTATGACGGATCCATTTCCCACAATAAGAAGTAAGCCGGTTAAAATAGTAGCCATCATGGGTCCAATTCTCCTTGACCCTTAGAATGGAGGCCTTTAGTTCCTCAGACAGGACCTCATCAGCATCCAGGGAGAGAATATAAGGTGAGCTGGCCTGGAGTATCGCCCAGTTCTTTTGCTGAATATGTCCGGTAAATTTATGCTTGATAAACACAGCATTGTATGAACGGCTGATCTCCTCGGTCCGGTCGCTTGAATAGCTGTCCACCACAACAATTTCATCGGCCACATCCGAAAGTGAGTCCAGGCAGCGCCCAATATTACGCTCCTCGTTGTAGGTGATAATAACAGCTGAGATTTGTACCTTCATCTTACTCCTGCAAATATACTCTTTTCACCCGCTCGGGAACGGAGGTTAGAATCTCGTAAGGGATGGTCCCGGCCTGCCTGGCCAGTTCAGAGACAGACTGCTGTTTTCCAAATAGTTCCACTTCATCGCCTTCGCAAACCTCCAGTCCGGTAACATCAATCATGGCCATATCCATGCAGATCTCACCAATGGTCGGGGCCATCTGACCATTCACAAACACGAAGCCATTACCATTACCAAGGCTCCTGTGAAATCCATCCGCATATCCAAGGGGTATGGTGGCAATGGAACTAAGTCGGTTAGTCAAGCCACTTCTTAAATACCCCACCGTTTCTCCAGCAGCAACGGTCCTCATTTGTGAAACGGTGGTAAGAAAGGAACTTACCACCTTCAACGAGGGATCCTCACCTATACCATGCAGTCCGATTCCCAGCCTGACCATATCGTACTGTGCATCCGTGAATCGCTCTATGCCGGTTGAGTTCAAAATATGCTTCCGGAACGTAAGCCCAAGGGCTAAGGAAAGCCGGGAACACATCTGATTGAAGCCTTGGATCTGCTCACGAGTAAATTGGTCATGGTGGGAATCTCCGGAAGCCACCAGGTGACTGAATACCGATGCCACCCTGAAATCAGCATGCTGAAGCCAGGGAATCAGCTGCTCCAGGTCTTTTTCAGCAAAACCAAGACGGTGCATCCCAGTATCCAATTTAACATGGAGTGGAAAATCTTGAATGCCCCGGCGATGAAGGATCTTTTGAAGTGCCTCTACACCTCTCAGGTTATAGATCTCCGGCTCAAGCATGTAATCAAGCATGGTCCCAAACCCGGAGGGATCTGGATTCAATACCATAATAGGCAGATGAATCCCGGCCTTTCGCAACTCAACACCCTCATCAATAAAAGCAACTGCCAGGTAATCCACCTGATGATATTGCAGCAGTTTTGCAATCTCGATATTCCCGCTTCCGTACGACAAAGCTTTTACCATCACCATGGTAAGCACACCTTCATTCAACAGCGATCTGAAATGATTCAGATTGTGTACCATGGCATTCAGGTCTGTTTCCAGTCTCGTCTGGTGGGTCTTGAGTTGTAGCTCTTGTGTAACTCGTTCAAACCCAAAAAGCCTGGATCCTTTAATCAATATTATTTTCTCATGAAACAAGGTTCTATCCATCCGTTTCAGGAAGTTTTCGGTATCCCGGTAGAAAAGGGATGAAACAGGGAAAAGCGCCCTGTGATCTGACAATGCGGGACCGATCCCAATAAACAGATCAACTTTTTTACGCTTGAGAAGCGCTGCAATTTCGGTATAGAGCGCCCGGTCCTCCTGACCGCTTTGCAGCAAGTCGGATAGAATAACCACCCTTCCTGTACGGGTGTCTTGCTGACCCATTAAATCAAGTGCTGCTACGACTCCTCCAGTATCAGAATTATAAGTATCATTGATCAAGGTGCTGCCCATAATCCCCTTAAGTATCTCCAGGCGCATGGAGACCGGCTCCAGCTTTTCTATCTGCTTGTTCACAAACTCCGGGGAGAATCCCTTCTCCAGGCAATAGGTAACTACATGCAGCGCGTTTTCCACAGAAGCATCATCAGAGAAAGGCAGGAGGAAGTTAAATTTCTTGTCTTGCAGCATCGCATCCACTGAGGTTTGTGAGGATGTTCGCCTGGCTATCCTGTATTTGTATCTGGCCTCACCCTCCAGGCTCCAGTCCACCGTTTCAATCTGAAGGTCTCTCAGATAAGTACGCAGCGGTACTGAGCCAATTGTGTTATCGGCCCTGCAAATCACCTTACGACACCCTCGAAACAGTTTCAGCTTCTCTTTGAGTTTCTGCTCCATGCTTTCAAAATGCTCCTGGTGAGCACTTCCAAGATGGGTGAATATCCCGGTATCAGGCTGAATCACCCGATTCAATTTTTCCATTTCACCAGGGCGGGATATTCCTGCTTCTATCACGGCCAGTTGATGCTCAGGTGTAAGACCCCATACTGAAAGAGGAACACCTACCTGGCTATTATAACTTTTGGGACTCCTGTGGATTCTGATGGTTTCGCCCAGGCACTGATGGATCCACTCTTTCACAATGGTCTTTCCATTGCTGCCGGTAATGGCCACTACCTCGCCAACAAAAAGCTGACGCCTGGCTGAAGCGAGCTCCTGTAAGCTACAGAGTGTATCACTGACTACACAGAATCCGGCTTCAGGGTCTTTATTGTAATCTGGAAGACTTGAAACCAGGAATGCACGAACACCCCGCTTATAAAGCTCACCAATGTAATTGTGCCCGTCGTGCTGTTCTCCGGTCAGCGCCACAAAAAGTGTTTCCCCGGAAGGTGTAAGGGTCCGGCTGTCAATGGAGAGACTGGAAAAAGCTTGCTCAGCCCTTCCATGTACCTTCCCACTGAGAAGGGAAGCTAATTTTCCAAGTGTCCAATCCGCTTTCATTAATCGCTATCTTCTCGATTTATCATTTGCATAACAAATCCTGCAAAGAGGTTCATAAATATCAGTTTCTCCCAGAACGATAAGTTTATCATCCTCCGACAAGCGATGGGTGTAGTTGGCCAGGTTGCCACATCTGACACAGATGGCATGTACCTTGGTCACATATTCAGCAATCGACATTAAACCAGGTATAGGTCCGAAGGGAACCCCTTTGTAATCCATGTCCAATCCTGCAATAATAACCCTTATACCGCTATCTGCAAGCTGGTTACATACATCAAGCAGACCATCATCAAAAAACTGTGCCTCATCGATACCTACCACCTCCACCCCGGAGGCCAGAAGAAGTATATTGGCAGATGAGTCTACAGGAGTACTGTGTATGGCATTCTCGTCATGAGAAACCACCTCCTCCACCGAATACCTTACTTCAATGCGGGGTTTAAATATCTCCACTTGTTGCTTTGCAATCTTTGCCCTTTTGAGCCTCCGGATCAGTTCCTCAGTTTTTCCCGAAAACATCGATCCGGTAATAACCTCGATCCAACCCTGTCCACTGGATCTACCTGTCGTATTTTCAAGAAACATGATACAAGATTATATGAAGATTATCGTTAGTTTTGTATAGTCCCAGTATAAAACTCACAGCTCATCATGGAGATAAAATACACCATTGAAATCCTGACTAAAGATATACAAGATATCGAAAAATTGGTGGGGAACCTTCGGAATTCTAAGGAAGCTTCAGCCATCGAATTGGACCTGGCATTGTCAAAACTCAGGAATGTCTATGAGATCCTGACCATGATCAAAGCGGATCGTCTTCATGAAATCGTAAGTGATACACCATTGCAGGAAAAACCTCCCACCGGGGCTACTCCATCTCCTAAGCCAGAATCAATACCAGAACCAACACCGGAACCTGAACCAACACCGGAACCTGAACCAACACCTGAACCAGAACCAACACCGGAACCTGAACCAACACCGGAACCTGCTTCCAATAACGATGCTGCAAGCTCCTCTATTCTGGCTGAGAAGTTTTCTGCAGAATCCAGTATCAACGAAAACCTGGCTGAAAAGCTTGGGAATGAAAAGGATGCAAAATTGCTTGGTCAGCCCATCGACAACATCAGCCGCAACATAGGAATCAATGACCGCTTCTTTATTATCAGGGAGCTATTCGAAGGGGAGTCGGATCGATTTGCCAGCATGGTAATTGCGCTTGATCGTGCGGAAAGTTATCAGCTTGCAAGCAACATCCTTAAGCAACAGTTTGAAGGAAATATGGATCATGAAGGGGTGGAAATCCTTGCAGGACTCCTTAAAAGAAGATTTATCCGGTAGCTATGTCGAAGCTCTACATGGTTCCGACTCCGATTGGAAATCTTGGTGATATCACGCTAAGGGCCATTGAAATATTGAAAGAAGTTGACCTGGTGCTTGCTGAGGATACGCGGAAATCCGGAATCCTTTTAAAGCATTTTCAGATCAACAAACCAGTCCATTCTCACCACAAGTTTAACGAACACCGCACCATTGAATCCCTTGTTCAACGCCTTATGGGTGGCACATCCATCGCCCTGATCACGGACGCTGGAACACCCGGAATATCAGACCCTGGTTTCCTGTTGGTCAGGGCATGCATTAAGGAGGGAATCACTGTAGAAACTCTACCCGGTCCAACAGCTTTTGTTCCGGCACTGGTCAATTCAGGTCTCCCCTGTGAAAAGTTTGTTTTTGAAGGTTTTCTTCCACAGAAAAAAGGCAGGCAAAAGCGTCTCACTGAACTTGCAACTGAGACCCGTACCATGATACTTTATGAATCGCCCTACCGGCTTGTAAAAACCTTGTCCCAGATGACAAAACATTTTGGCCCGGACAGAAAAGGATCGGTCTCCAGGGAATTGACGAAAATTCACGAGGAGACCGTTAGAGGCACCCTGGAGGAACTTGCCCAACACTTTGGACAAGGAACCATCAAAGGTGAAATCGTTATTGTGGTTGAAGGATCCGGCGCTTAGTAGGATCTTAGACTTCCGCTTCCGGTGATACTGATTGAGAGCTCCGGATTTCCCAAATAAATGATATCGCCCGATCCTGTAATTGTTGCGTCCAGCAAATCGGTGGCCCAGACATAAATGTTACCGGAACCTGTATTAGTAGCATCCACATCCGAGACTTCCAGTTCAAGGGCATCAATTCTTCCCGAAGAATTAAGTGAATACTCTGCTACCTCAACATCTCCACTTAGTTCGACTCTTCCGGAGCCACTCAAAACCACGTCCAATTCCACTCCATCTAAAAGTATAGCACTAACACGGCCCGAGGAGCTATGCCGGATATCCACTTCGACTACTCCAAACAGGGTACCACACAGGATAGACCCAGAACCAGACTGAACAGCATCAACTATATTTACATAGCTACCAAGGATACTAATATGTCCGGATCCTGAATTACCTAAATCCAGCGTTTCAGTCAGAACCGAATCGATCTCCATATAGCCAGATCCTGAGTTAGAAACTTCTACTTCTGTGCTCACAAGCACATCGGCAAATACCCTACCTGAGCCTGTGAGCCCTAGAAGCTCCGTTTCAGGCATGGATACATGTACCTCCACATTTGAATTTGATTTTAAACACACTCCATTCTCTATCTCTATTATGAGGGTATTTCCCGAAATATAGGTTTCAATGATGGGCAGCAGATTCTCCTGGGCTCTTACCTCCACACTGTATGTATCCGACCGGGTAACTATCAAATCAAAAGATGCCGTATTAACTACACCGGTGAAATCCTCTATCTCCCGAACTTCGCTAATCACCAGACCGGAACCATTCACACATTGACCGAAATAATTACATCCCGTAAGTGAGGCAATTACAAGTACTACTCCTATTGCCAATATTCTTCTCATCATTTCATCTGATCTAATTAAACTTAATCACAACTCTTCAATCAAATAGACAAATGAAAGAACAAAAAGATGCATCCTCCCTGTTCTATAAGCGAGTACCTGGTATACGCTATCGAACAGATATGTTGCACTTTCGCACAGATTTATCATATTTTAACACTTGTGAAAACAAGTATAACAATCTTATTTACTGCATATTATATGCTTTGGCATATATTGTGGAATATAAATATCAGACACCTTAACATTTAAACGCATGGGCCATGAAAACAATAAAAATATATCTAAGCATCGTAGGATTTGCGTTCTCAAGCATCTGTTTCGGACAGCTGCTTTCACAAAACAACAGTGATCCGCTCTTCTATTCCGCATCTTATAATCTGTCAAGCAATCGTATGGAACACCGGGTTGATCCTTTTCCTGCCAGATCCATCTCCGGAGACCATTTTGAGGCTCCACATCTCAGTAGAACCTTTTATGTTTCTAGAGAATTTATAGAAATTGAAGCATGGATGACCAAGCCCTTTGAAAGCAATTTTTACGAAGAGGATCCAATCATTGAAGTGTGGATGACCAAACCTTTTGAATTTGATGAAGAAATTGAAGAGGAGATCGAAATTGAAGAGGAGATCGAAATTGAAGCTTGGATGACCACTATCTGGATTTAACAATCAACAGTTGGTGTACGCTTTCGTACACCTCTGTTACACTTTCGTTCGGAATTAATCAGATTTAACATTTGTGAAAAATGCCTCTATTTATCTATTCTGCAGTATCTTACATAATTTGGCACGACTTGTGATATAAAACTGACAACACTGAAATCTAAAAAATTGCAAGAGTCATGAAAACAACTAAAATTACCTTCATCACCGCACTGATAGTCCTGGGGGCTATGTTATTCGGACAGGCCGACAAGGTCCAATATATAAATGCTGATTACTCTGAGAAGAGCAGCAAGTTTGAAAATCTGGTAAACAAATTCCTGAACAAGTCAGAGAGAACTGAAAGAGATGGATACAAGGAGCCAGTTGTATATATGTCCTACACAATGCACCAGGCCGATGTTGTTTATGAAGAAAATTATGGCGCCGAAGCCTGGATGACTTCTCCCTTCGAAAGCTCTTATGCGGATGCTGAGCTGGCTATCGAAAACTGGATGACTTCTCCCTTCGAAAGCTCTTATGCGGATGCTGAGCTGGCTATCGAAAACTGGATGACCCGCCCTTTTGATACTAGTGATCACATCGAAATCGAAAGCTGGATGACTGCCGCCTTTTAGGCGATCAGATCAGACCTTGCATCTATATATCACAAGAGGCTGCCTTTCTCAGGCAGCCTCTTCTATTTTAAATGGCGGAGCTAAGCTTAAAAGGGTGCCGGACCGTCAAAACCATTGTTCGTTCTAATATCATTATTGGTCAGACCTTCTGCTTCCTTATTCATCTTGGAGGAGATGGTGAAACCATTCTCATCATCGTCGACCATGGCCAGGGTGTCGTCCATGTCCACAAACTTGGCAAACTCACGTACGAATTTCAGGTTGATATCGCCTGTGGGACCGTTTCTGTGTTTGGCAACAATTATCTCAGCAACTCCTTTCAATGAGTTACCTTCCTCATCAACATCAATGCCATAATATTCGGGACGGTGGATAAAGAGAACCAGGTCAGCATCCTGCTCAATGGCACCTGATTCGCGAAGGTCAGAAAGCTGCGGGCGCTTGTTCCCGGAACGCATTTCCACACTTCGGTTCAGCTGAGATAGTGCAATAATGGGGACATCCAGTTCCTTGGCAATGCTCTTTAGAGAGCGGGAGATATGACTTACCTCCTGCTCCCGGCTACCTGAATCCTTTGATCCGGTCATTAGCTGAAGGTAGTCGATCACAATGGCTTGAATATCATATTTCTGTTTCAATCTCCTGCATTTGGCCCTGAATTCAAATATGGAGATGGCAGGTGTGTCGTCCACATAGACCGGAGCCTTCTCCAGGTCCTTGATCTTATACTCCAGCTGCTCCCACTCATAATTCTCCAGACGGCCCGTCCTGATCTTGTCCGAGGCCAGTTGAGTTTCACCAATAATCA
>QMPQ01000112.1 GCA_003648635.1 Bacteroidota bacterium
ATAGGGATCTGTGGGCCTGGCAATAGTGCTTACTTCTGTCTGATTGCGAAGAGCCTTTCTTCCCAGGTAGTAGCCAGCAATCGCAGCAGCAGCACCTATCAGGATATACAAAGCTATGATTCCTATAATCAGATCCTTCGGATTGGCCTCCTCCAGTCCCAGCTGCTTCTGAAGGAAGCGGAAAAGGTTGACGTAGATATTAACCAGGTCATTTCCATACAGAATAAAGAGACTGGCCAATTTATGCAGAATTGTACTAAGCAGGGCGGCAATGCCAGCCAGTATATAGCCGATCATGTTCCGTCCCACAAGATATATGAGCAGATCCATAAACAAGGCTTCCATCATTATTCCTGTCATGGGCCCCAGGATCACTGCACTGGGTGAAAGAGACTTCATTAATCCGCAGATTAGTCCGGCCCTCCAGATCAAACCTGTTTCGTTCCAGATTTGCAAAAAGGAAATCATCAATAAGATAGAAAAGGTGGCCAGGAGGGTACCTGAAAAAGGGATATGCAGGTTGTGCAGCAGGCTTCCGACAATAATTTCAAAGCTGGCCCATAAGCCACCTGCCACTGCCGCTTTCATCCATATTGAATTTAATCCTTTCTCCATTCTCTTATTTTCCAAAACCGGGTGGTATGCGTTTGAGATCCTCTTTGCTATTGATATTCAGGAAGAGGTCCGGATGCCAGCATTCCATCTTCTTCGAAATTGGGACGATCTTGCTATCGCAACGGGTCAATAGATGGTTCACTGCAAAATCTTTATTTGAGATCATCTCTTCCATCACCTCAGTAGCACTTTTTGTGTAGAGGCCACAAAGTGGTTCAGGTCTATTCTCCTGCATAGCTGGTAATACAATTTCATATGCTTCTCTTTCACTAATGAGCAATCTGAATAGAGATTCATTTACCAGGGGCATATCGTAAGAAAGCACCAGATTCAGCTCACTGGAGGACTTTTTCAGGCAGCTGTAAATGCCGCCCAGGGGACCGATCCCTTTTACTTCATCACAGATCTTCTTGTGATCCACCCGGAGGGCGGACCTATCACAGGTACTTACCAGGATCTCATCACAGAATTTTTCAAGAATGGCCAGCGGGTACTGGTAGAGGAGTGAATTACCAATACGGAGGGTGCCCTTTTCACTCCCCATCCTTCGGCTCATCCCTCCTGCCAGAAGGATCCCGGTTATTTTTAGGCTGTTGGTTTGCATGATCTTACGAAAAAACCGACGCAAGATAAAAATCTTTATCCTAAATTAGGGATATAATTTTCAAACCCGGTATCATGGCACAGAGCATTCATTTGAAAAAAGACGGAGTGAAGTCCAACTATTCAGGAGCTAAGGAGTACGATCTTGTTATCATAGGTTCAGGCCTGAGTGGCCTTTCTTCCGGATTGATGTGGCAGAAAAATACGGATGGCAAACGGACATTGATTGTTGAGAAAAACAGTTATCCTGGGGGTTTTAGTACTGCCTACGAACGCGAGGGCTATGTTTTCGAAACCACCCAGTTGTTTCCCGATATAATAGACATACTGGAGTATCTGGAAATTGACCTGAACCTGAAGCAGTTTGAGGGGAACTTCATGCGTCGCCTGGTGGTGGAGGGCGACCAGGTAGATGAGTATAAGATCCCGGCGGGAGCAGAGAATTTTAAAGCCTACCTGGTGTCTGAATTTCCCGATGATGCCGACAAAATCAGGTCCCTAATGGACTATTCGGTGGATATGTTCAAACAGGTGCGCAGACTGAAGGCCAATGCCACCCTGAAAGATAAACTGAAGATTCCCTTCCAGGCCCCCAAGGTGGTGGCTAATCTGAACCGCACCTATTCGGGACTGCTGGATAAATTCGGAATTACAAATCCGAAACTGAGAGAGGTTATGGAGACCTTCACCTCCTTTTCCGGGGTACCTTCCGACAGGGCATCCTCCATCATGGCAACAGGAGCCATGCTCTCTTCCATGACCCGTTGTTTCAGACCGTATGGATATTTTGATGAGTTCCCCGCAAAGATGGCAGAACTGTTCCAGGAAAGGGGCGGTGAGATTTGCTTTAATGCTGAAGTGGAAAAGATACTTGTGGAGAATGGGGAAGCCAGGGGGATAAAGATCAAAGGGGAGGAGGGTGCAATAGTGGCAGGCACCATTATTACCACGGTAGATCCAAATCTTGCAATGCGCACGCTTGTAGGAGATGAACACCTGCCGGCCGCATATGTGGAGAAGCTGGAAAATACCATTATGTCGGTCTCCTCAATAAATGTGGCCCTGGGATTGGACGACAAGATTGATATGAAAACCCTGGATCTGGATTATCCCTACAATGTAGTTTCGACCGGACTGGGTACGGCCGAAAAACTATTTGAAGGCTACCTGGCCGGTGATCATGCATTTTCTGAGGACTGTTTTCATATGGCCGTTATCTGCCCATCACTTACCACAGGAGCGAAAAATACCATCACCCTCCGTTGCACCCCATTTGCACTGAGCCAGTGGAAGGAGTGGCGGGAAAGCGATTATAAGAAGTACCAGGCAGAGAAAGAAAAGTGGGCCGATTTTTTCATCGGCATCGCGGAGAAGTATTTTATTCCCAATTTAAGCAAGCATATAGTGGTGAAGGATATATCCACGCCGGCCACTTATGCCCGGTATTCCGGATCTCCCAGCGGTAGTCTATATGACATGGCCTCTCTGGTCACCCAGTTTGGACCCAAACGGTTGCCCATGATAACGCCTGTGAAGAATCTGTATCAGCCCAAATTTTCCCACGGATTATACGGGACTATGATGAACGGAGTGCAGGTAGTGGACCTGCTGGTTGATCGAAAATTTAACGATGGGAACTCACTTTTTGCACCACTTAAGCGTTAAATTTCTATATTTAAGATCCAATCTAACTTTCTAAATAGTCTAACTTTCTAACATTTTCCCCATGCCTACCAACAGAAGAGAATTTCTTAAGAAGTCTGCAGCAGCTACTGCTGTTATAGGAATGACATCCCCATTCTCCACCATGAAGGGTGGAATACTCGGAGCCAATGAAAAACTGGTCTGCGGGGTGATCGGGGTCAACGGTATGGGCTTCTCCGATTTGAGAGCTTTCCTCAACCAGCCCAATACCGAGTGTGCGGCGCTGTGTGATGTGGACAGCAATGTACTGAATAAAAGGATTAAGGATGTGGAGAAGATCCAGGGGAAGGCTCCCAAAGGATACAAGGATTTCCGTCATTTGCTGGAGCATCCGGGACTGGATGTGATCATTATTGGAACTCCCGATCACTGGCATACTATACCCTTTGTCTATGCCGCACAGGAAGGTTATAATATCTATTGTGAAAAACCACTGGCCAATACCATTGAGGAGTGCAACATCATGGAACGGGCAGTACAAAAGTATGGAAATGTGGTGCAGATCGGACAATGGCAGCGCAGTGACAAGCACTGGCAGGATGCTATCAAGTATGTTCACTCCGGTCAACTGGGCAAAATCAGGACTGTGCGTGCCTGGTCCTACCAGGGCTGGATGAAATCGGTACCTGTGGTGGCCGATGCTCCCGTTCCGGAAGGGGTAGATTATGACTTCTGGCTGGGGCCGGCCACAAAAAGGCCCTTTAATAAAAACAGGTTCCACTTTACCTTCCGCTGGTTCTGGGATTATGCCGGGGGCATGATGACTGACTGGGGAGTTCACATCGTGGATTATGCGCTGTTTGGGATGAACCAGTATGCACCCAAATCAGTGATGTCCATGGGTGGCAAGTTTGCCTATCCGGATGATGCATGCGAAACTCCCGATACCCAGCAGGCCATCTATGAATTTGATGATTTTACCATGCTATGGGACCATGGGATTGGAATTGATGGAGGCTACTACGGGCGTTCTCACGGGGTAGGTTTTGTGGGCAATGATGGTACTTTGGTTGTGGACCGTGGAGGTTGGGAGGTTATTCCTGAGCCAAAAGGAGGAAATCCAACCCTCGATCGGGTAGACCTGATTAAAGGAGATGGAATGGGTTTGCCTAAGCACATGGCTAACTTCATTGACGGCATCAAGAACGGGGCACCATTGAACTGTCCGATTGAGATTGCAGCTGGTGTTGCCAAGACCTGTCACCTGGGGAATGTGGCCTATAAGACAGGCAGAAGGTTATACTGGGATGCAGATAATAGCAAATTTATCAATGATGCTGAAGCAGACAGCTACCTGGTACCCACCTACCGGGAGCCCTGGACCCTTCCAAAAATTTAAGGAACTGTTTAACGAAGCCTGATACGCATCAGGTACATATCAGCAGTCATATATAGATACCGGTTTTTTGCATCCAGGGTGCAATTGGAGGTGGCCTGTCCGGTCTTGATAATTCCCAGGTGTTCCCCCTCGGGAGTCAGGATCCAGACCCCACCCGGGCCTGTGGCAAAGATAAGTCCGTCATTTCGCACCACCAATCCATCCAGGGCTCCCCTGAGGCTGTCTGAGGCAGGGCGTGCATCATAGAAAAGTTTCTCATTTTGAAGTGATCCATCTTCCGCCAGTTCATATTCCATCCATATGGAACCGGAGCTGCCTCCCGAATTGGCTACATACAAGCGGCTTTCATCCGGAGAGAGCCCGATGCCATTGGGCGCAGTAAGCTGGTCGCTCAGTAGGCTGACCTCACCCGCTGGAGTGATCCTGAAGACACCTGTAAAATCCATATCGCGTCGGGGATCTTCATACCTGAGTTCCATGCCATATGCAGGATCAGTGATATAAAGGTTCCCCGTGTTGCTGAATACAGCATCGTTGGGTGAATTAAACCGCTTTCCCTTCCAGGCACCTGCTATGGTTGCAAAGCTGGCTTCAGGAGCATCAAGTGGTGCATTCATCCTGGCAATTCGGCGGTCGCCATGCTGGCACAGTACCAGTTTGCCCTCCTCGTCGAGCAACAAACCATTGGAACCGGTTTCCCCTCCACGGGTAATGGTATCGGTATATCCCGAAGGCTTTAAATAGAGCTTTAGCCCGTCTTTCTCAGACCACTCAAAAATGGAGTTGTTTGGGATGTCTGAAAAGATCACTTTCTCTTGTTCAGGTAACCAGAGGGGACCCTCCGACCACTCAAAACCCTCGGCCAGTATTTCGGGCAATGTGCCTGGTGCAATGATCCGGTCAAGTTCCGGACTGAGCCGTTCAATGGAACCCGTGGTGGGATATTCCTGAGCGGTACAGGATGAGAGAAGAAGAGCCAGTAATCCAGTTGTGATAATCGTGTTAAGTTTCATGATTTGGAATTTTTGATCCATTGAACTGTAAGTTGAATGCCCGCACGGGCGTTGATGGGTTTATATACAAGATCCCGAATCGCTTTTTCAGAAGAGACGATCCAGTTGTGATTGAATTTCTGTACCAATTTGGGAACAATCAGGGGTGGCCGACCCGAGATCCTTGAAATACCTTTCATTACTCCGGCAGCAGCAAGCATGATCCAGAGCGGGATCTTAAAAAGCTTGTGACGAACCCCGCTGGCTTCGCGGACATACTCAAATAACTGATTGTAGGAGATGTTCTCACCCCCCAGCACATAGCGTTCTCCCGGTCTTCCATTCTGCATCGCCAGCATATGACCGCTAACCACATCTTCTACATAGACATAATTCCCTGAGCTGTTGCCATCGCCGGGAATCAATCTCCACTTGCCCTCCACGTATTGTTTGATCATTTTGGTGACTCCGTTGGATTCGCTCATGTATCCAGGTCCGTAGACCCGGGTGGGATTAACAATTACTACTTCAGGACCTGTTTCAGTGCGCCCCAGGAATTGTTGCTCCAGCTGGAATTTGGAGGCTTCATAATCGGTAAAAAAGGAGATTGGAGCAGGAGAGGATTCATGAACGGCCTCTTTTTCTGAAGGCCCCAGGATTCCAGCTGTGGAGGTAAGTACTACCCTTCTGACTCCATGCTTGCCTGCCACTTCAATCACATTCAACGCGCCATCCACATTTAGCCGAAAAACCATCTCAGGGTCCTTTGCCCACACTCCGGCAAAAGCTGCTGTATGGTAGGCCTCATCACAGCCTGTCAGGGCATGATCCAGGGAAACTTTGTCCAGAATATCACCTTTGAATAATTTTACATTCTGATGCCGGATCAGCTCCGCTTTGGATTTAGAGCGGTATAGTGCATGAACTGTATGGCCATCTTCCACCAGTCGTTTTACCAGCTGAATTCCTATAAAACCTGTGGACCCAGAGACAAAAACCTTCATATTACCTGGCTTTGACAATCTCCATTTCGGGATGGAAGTAGAGCGAGAACCATTCATTGCTAAGAGCCATAAGCGCATGTATGACTACGGCACACCAAATGTTTCCGGTGACAATGGTTAGGTAACAAAGCAATACTCCTACAGGAATGGCACCAAAAGTCTCGCCCGGACCTTTATAGAAATGAGCAAAAGCATAGAGTGCACTATTCAGGGCGATGGCAGGGCCGGCGGCCATTATATCCAGGGAAGCATGTAACAAAAATCCCCGAAAAAGGAACTCATAGCCAACCAGGAATAAGACCCAGCTGGTGCCACTAATGGCAATCATACCCGGAGTCCAGTTTTTTGATCTGATTTGTGGATAGAGCTCCAGGTTCCCATCTTGCTTTGCCGCATTAATACCTATGACCAGGATTACGGGAATTACCAGGAATGACCACCAGGGCGGGCCAGCCAGGAACGTAAAAGTTAAACCAAAATCTCTAAGTGGGAGGCCAGGATGCAGGACGATTATCAGTGTGCTGAAAATTCCCAGAAACAATAGCCCCAGAGTGCGTTGAACGAGCACCTGATTGCCCTGGCTATCAAACTTCCGGCTGAGTCTACCAAGTCTTCCTGCAAAGGCTTTGTTATTTGACAGAAAGTAATATATGGCGAATCCAAGAATACACCATGTAACAGCTATTATGAAGGTGATATTAGTTGGCATCAGGATTATCAGCCATTTCATTTACCAGATTAGACACAGAGCGGAAATCGATCTTTCCAGTACCCATCATGGGCAGTTCTGCAATGACAAAGAACTGACGGGGGAGGGCGATATTGGGAAGCTCCTGGCCCATTTTACGAAGGATGGCCACCTTGTTGATCTCTTTGGTTACAGCGGCTACTATGGTGGCCCCTTTAACTTCATCGGGGATCTCCACGATGCAGCATTTGACCCCTTCGGGCAGGTGCTGTTCCATCACATTTTCCACCCTCACCAGTGACACCATCTCACCGCCGATCTTTACGAAACGCTTGAAACGGCCCGCATGCCACAGGTAGCCATCTTCATCAAGATAGCCCATGTCGCCCGTGTTGTACCACCCATCCACAATGGTTTCAGCAGTCAGTTCCGGAGCTCCCAGGTACCCTTTCATGATCAGGTCTCCTTTGACCAGGATTTTGCCTACTTCACCAGTTTTGCACTCAACACCGGTTTCAAGGTGCTCTATTTTAACGCTTACATTGGGAATCACCTTTCCGGTACTACCGGGCCTGTTAAATTCAAGGGAGTTTACAGATACTACCGGAGATGTTTCGGTGGCGCCATAACCCTCCAGCAATGTGACTCCATGTTTCTTTTTATAACCATCGCGCAGGGCATCGGGACATTTGTCGGCCCCGGCAACCATAATGCGCAGGCTTTTATAGTCACCCGGTTCAGACTTCTGCAGGTATCCCCAGAAGAAACTGGGAGTACCTACCATGATGGTTGGTGCTTCCTCACGGGCGATATTACTGATGGTCTGGAAATCGGTGGGATTGGAATAGGTAACCATGGTCATCCCTTTCACAAACGTTACCCACAGGTTGACAGTCAAACCGAAAATGTGGAAGAAGACCAGGTTGGCCAGCAGGATGTCATCTTCAGTAATATGAACATGTTCGGTAAAATCGCGAATGTTGGAAGCCAGGTTCTTATGGGTTAGCTGAACCACCTTGGGATCTTTTTCGCTGCCACTGGTAAAGAGAATGGCAGCATTGTCGTTTTCATCTCCCTTGTGGATGCTGTTGAGGAGCATCCCGGTGGGAAGCTTGGTTTTCAGTGCTGCTTTCAGCTTGTCTCCTGTGGTGACTCCTTTCATGATATCTTCGATCATGACCATTCCATCCATGACCGGACATTCAATCTTCTCAAGCAGCGCCTTCGAGGCGATGACGGTCTTAAAGTTGCATTTTTCCTGTGCATACTTAACATTCTGTTCAGCACCGGTGGAGTAGTTGATCATCACCGGAACCCGTCCGCTCATCAGTGCTCCCACATTGGCAAGTGCACATCCGGCCGACGTGGGAATCATGATCCCTATATATCCCTTATCGTATTTATCGAATTTCTTAGCAAGGATCAATGCCCCGATCAGAGCCCTGCCGTAGGTCACATTGCTCTTGGTGGTCTTATCCTTGATGGCCAATTTTTTACTGAGCCTCTTGGCAGTCCTGACAAACTCTTGATGTAGCAGCATAATGGTCGTAGTTTAGTTAAAATAGGGTAAATTAGTCGGGTAAATATAAGAATTTGATCGAATCTTGCATTTGCGTAACATACTAATTATTTGCTTGTGGGCTGTTTGGCTGCTAATCCCGGGACAAGATGTTTCAGGTCAGGCCACTGGTATTGTTTCCGGTACCGTACTTGATGCCGGTTCTGGAGAACCTTTGATCGCTGTCAATATCAGTGCAGACAAGCAAAGGGGTACAGCTACCGACCTGAATGGCGCCTTCTCACTCACACTTGATGTGGGTCAGCACATCCTCTGGTTTTCCTATGTTGGTTATTCAGATCAGCAAAAAGAGATCATCATAAGAGAAGGAGAAACCCTTCAGCTTAAGATAGAGATGAAGGCTAGCAGTAAGATGCTTGAAGAAGTGGTTGTAAGTGCCGGGAAATACGAGCAGAAATTGTCAGACGTCACCGTCTCCATGGAGGTGATTAAGCCCTATCAGCTTTCAAATCAGAATATTGTATCGCTTGATATGATTCTGGAGAAGACTCCCGGGATCAGTATCCTGGACGGACAACCAAGCATCAGGGGAGGAAGTGGGTTTAGTTATGGAGCTGGCAGCAGAGTGCTTATGCTTGTGGACGATCTGCCGATGCTTTCAGCAGATGCCGGGGATGTGAAGTGGAACTATCTCCCCGTGGAGAACATTAACCAGGTGGAGGTGATCAAAGGAGCTTCCTCGGTACTTTATGGTTCTTCTGCCCTTAATGGGGTAATCAATCTTCGTACACGTTTTCCAGGCAGTGAACCAGCTACAGAAGTGACCCTCTTTGGTGGTGCCTATATGAATCCGTTACGTAAGGAGCTGATCTGGTGGGATTCTCAACCTCTGTTTGCAGGTGCTTCTTTCAGTCACCTTCGAAAGATTGGGAACCTTGATCTCTCACTTGGAGGGAACTATTTCAAAGATGAAGGATACCGGGAAGGTGACTACCAGAATAGGATCAGAGGAAATGTGGGGCTCAGCTACCGCTCAAAGAAGATCCAGGGACTGGTCGGGGGACTGGCCATCAGTGCCATGTATGTGGATCAGTCGGATTTTCTGCTATGGCAGGATGCGGACTCCGGAGCATACAGGCAGAATCCGGAATCGATGACACCGCTTACGGGTTACAGGTATAACATTGATCCTTCACTTGAGTATTCAAGTAGTAAAGGGAATAAACACTCATTAAAAACCAGGTTATACGGCGTGGATAACTCTACAACAAATGCTGACCGGAACAGCGCTTCAAGGCTCTGGTACGCCGAGTACCGATACCTGAAAAGATTCTCTGGACAAACCCGCTGGACCAGCGGTCTCTCTTTCTCAAGGTCTAAGGTGATCGCCAATCTTTTTGATGATCATGTGGGATCAAATGCAGCTGTGTACTCGCAGGTAGATGCGAAGATATTCAACAAGTTGCAACTATCCTCAGGTGTTCGGTGGGAGATAAATGCATTGGATGGTGATTTCTACTACTCTCTGCCCGTGCTAAGGGTGGGCATGAATTACCAGGCCGGCAAAAGTACTTTTCTGAGAACCTCCCTGGGACAGGGATATCGCTTCCCTTCGATAGCTGAGAAGTATACGGACACTAATATAGGGGCCTTGAAAATATTTCCGAATTCTGATCTGGATCCGGAACGGGGCTGGTCGGCCGAACTGGGTGTAAAACAGGGCATAGCATTTGGATCCTGGCTTGGATTTGTCGACCTGGCCCTGTTCTGGACCGAATATTACAATATGATTGAGTTTGCGTTTGGTGTTTATCCACCCAATCCGGATGATGTTCCCACCTTTGATGATGTGGGCTTCAAAGCGCAGAACATTGCTACCGCCCGGATCAGCGGGATCGATTTCGGCCTGTCATTAACCGGACAGGCCGGGCCTGCAGAGTTCCGTTTTTCCGGGGGGTATACCTATATGAATCCTGTGGATCCTTCACTTCTGGATTCTGTAGATCTTGTGGAGGAGGATGGACATATCCTGAATTACAGGCGCCGGCATCTGCTTAAGCTGGACCTGGAAGCAGGAGTCTGGAAGATTTTTGCAGGGATAAACTTTCAGTATAATTCCAGGATGATCAATGTGGATGAGGTATTTCTTGATCCTCTGGTAGGGAATATGCTCCTGCCCGGATTCCCTGATTACTGGGAGGAGAATGAGCCGGCTTATTCATTGCTGGATCTAAGATTGGGTTGGAATATCACCGAAATGGTCCGTATTACATGCATTCTCAATAATGCCCTCAATGTGGAATACCTGGGACGGCCCGGAGATATTGGACAGCCGCGCAACATTAGCCTGCAGTTGCGTCTTGAGCTCTGATTTGAAGGGAAGCTATCTGGATTTCATAAACTTTCCACTGAAATAATCCTCTCCAGCCTCGACCTGGTACAGATAAGTACCGGGCTGCAATTCACTGCCATTAAAGTTGAAGTGGTGCTTTCCTGGAGCAGCCAATTCCGTTTCCTGGTGTACCAGGACACCAAGAATATTGTATATGCTTAATTCAACCTTGCCCTGATTCGGCGTATAGTATGTCAGGCGCGTTACCTCTGAAAATGGATTTGGAACATTCTGGAAGACCTGGAATTCTGAATTATGGTTTGGATCTATGCCCAAAGCTTCTACCACGGTAATATGCACAGATGTATCATCAACAACTTGGGCTCTTAGAGGACCGCCGAAATCCACGGTAGCAGTAATATAAATGGACAATGCAAATTCTCCAGTTTGTGAGGGCGTTCCTGTGAGTTGAATGCAGTAGGCCGTATCTGGATAAAAAATATCGGCATTGGGGAAATAATCGATTCCGGGGGGAAGGTTTTTTACGGAATCGATTTCAATGTAGAAAATGGTCAATTCGTTACCGAAAAACTCATAAGTTCCGGGGGCAATAATAGTTACCACCTCATCATAGAGCACATTCAATCCGGCCCTGGGTAAGTTTAATGGGCAGAATTGTCCGGGATCCCCTATATCTTCACAGTTTGCAGTATCGGGTTCACACTGGGCAGAGAGCTTCATTCCTGAAAAAATGGCAAGTGCCAATATGATAAGAAGCCTGGCTCTATTCTTAAACAGGAGAGGCTGTTTCATTCACTTAATTATTTGGATTTGATGAATTTCCCGGTATAGAGATTGCGGCTGTTGATAACTCTATAGAAGTAAGTCCCGGGGAGAAGCTCATTCCCGTTAAATACGAACTGATGTTCTCCGGAAGAGGCACTTTGAGTTTCCTCGTACATCAATTTACCCAATATATTATATACCTGAAGTGACACACGATCCTGGTAAGGAGTATAAAAGCTTATCCGGGTAATTTCTGAAAATGGATTAGGTACGACGGGCAGTACCTGGAACTGATCCGCCTGCCGGGGTTCTATCCCCGTTGGATCATATACGGTAATAACCACCGAAGTATCATCCATGAATTGCCCCAGCGATACCGGTCCAGATCCAAAATCGACAAAGGGTTCCAGATAGAAAGCAATGGGAAACTCTCCTGCCTGTGTTGGTGTACCAGAAAGCTGGGAACAATAGGCCGAATCAGGGACATACCCGGTAGCACTTGAGCTGTAAGTCAATCCGGGAGGTATATTCCTGACCGAATCAACCGCAATGCTATCGAGTGTATAGGTAGTGCCATCATATTCAAGTTCCAGGGCCAGAATAAAGGTGATTACCTCATCATAAGGTAAATCTAACAGAAGCGGAGGGAAATCCTGCGGACAATACTCCCCAGGCTGTAGCGTATCCAGACAAGCCGGATCGGGGGTACATTGTGCAGAGAGTTGTACGGTGAGAAAAAGCCCTGTTATCAGGGTGGTTAAAATATGTAAAAATCTCTTCATAGGCTTACAATTAGTTTAACATATAAATATAAGATCATTTCAGGCCATTGTCAATTTATAATGGATACTTTTCAGGGCCAACGCATTTAAATCCTTAGGATTTTTAGCAGGAACTTATCGTCCCAGGCTGCTACCAGCCGTTTGTTTTTGAGACTCATCTGTTTGGACTCTTCTTTTTTGAGCAGATTGAGTGCG
>QMPQ01000113.1 GCA_003648635.1 Bacteroidota bacterium
AGTACTTAGTGAGAGCGGTGTTTTGGGAAGAGCATTCCGGTCTTCTTCTTATAATCGAGGTAATCATTTCCAAAGGCCTCGGCTAGAATACGTTCTTCGTATCTACTTATACTAATATAGAAGGCAATAATGACCAGTAGGAAGGCAGCAGATGCAATGGACATGGTAATTAGTGTGGTGCCCAGGTAAAAAAGAATGGCCCCTGTATAAATAGGGTGTCTCACTATGCGAAAAACGCCTGTACTGATCACCTCAGGATTCTCCCTGGCGGTCCCAAACACAGCTTTCATTCCTCCCCGGGCCAGGTGCCATCCGCCTATTAAAACCACAGCTGCTGCTGGGACCCGAATATAATTGGGCACTCCCTCCAGAAGGGAGGTGGAGTAATGAAAGATAAAGGAATCCGTAATCCATATCCCCAGAAACAGGACTAAAAGGATCAGCTGACCCGTATCACCCCATCGATGCTCCCCGGTCAGGTGGGGATGTTCGGAATGCTTTTTTGTGTTCATTTTTTTCTTTCAAAATTATATCAAAAATCCCAGAGAGATGTTAAACTAAGTGCCATATCGACAATCTAACAACAAATGACCTAAATTTGAAGGAACTCAAAATCAAGCAAATGAAAAAATTTCTTTTCATCGGACTAATTACCTTTCTCGCAATCCCATGTTTCTCCCAACAGATAGCCCAGGCGGATATTGATCTTAAGGTAGAAACCTTTTTCCAAAAACACGGACTTTGGTACGATTTGAATGTGCCTTCTTCAGACGGACAACTTTTATATAATCTTATCCTTGATAATAAGTACAAACAGGCCCTGGAGATAGGGACATCCACAGGACACTCCGGAATATGGATGGCCTGGGCACTGAGTAAAACCGGCGGTTTACTGATCACCATTGAGATTGATAAATCGAGATATGAAGAGGCTCTCGCAAACTTCAAAGAGGCCGGAGTTGATCATATCATTGATGCTCGCCTTGACAATGCACATGACCTGGTTCCGAAACTGAAAGGTCCCTTTGATTTCATTTTTAGTGATGCGGATAAAGGATGGTATCAAAATTATTTTGAGGCTGTGGATCCCAAATTGAAGGTGGGGGGATGTTATGCCACGCACAATGTATCGGACAGGGCTGGAAATCGCTGGAACCAGGATTACCTGCATTTTCTGCAGGGTTTAGATAACTATAAAACCACCGTTGACAATTCGGGAGGAGGCATGGCCATCAGTTTCAAAAAAGGAGAAAAATAAAGCTGCGCTCTCTGTTAAAAAGCCAGCTTTATATCAATCAGCCTAAAGATATCTTCCTGGGCTGAACTGTTCAGTACCGGAATTCTGACACCCCTCCCTTCGGGGTATTTTTCATACACCCGGTCCCTTATCTCCATCCAAAGCTTATACTTATCTCCCAGTACTCTCCGCAATTCTGCGTCTGTGGGGACCTTTAATTTATCCATAAAAATGCTGTGTTCCATCCTTTAAATGTATAAATTTCGGTGCTTATATACAGCTGCAATCCAAATACCATGCGAAAACTCCTGATATTTAATCTACTTCTCACTTTCCTGATTCTTCCATCATATGGCCAGGATCATCACGAACGATACCAGTCAATTGATGTACTTAGTTACCGTTTTGAAATCGACCTGAACGATACATCAAATGTGATCCAGGGCATCAGCGAAATAGAAATAGCCTTCAAGAAAGATGTGGACCAATTCCAATTGGATCTTAGCTACAATAATGCTGAAAATACCGGAATGAAGGTAATGCGGATCACCGAGGATGGCCAGGAGATAGCCTTTCTTCAGGAAGATGATCTGATTTCACTCGCCATTCCCATAGCCCATCAGGGAGCTCAGCGTAACTACAGAATTATCTATAGCGGGGTTCCCAGTGATGGCTTAATTATCTCTAAGAACAAATTTGGCGACCAGACCTTCTTTGGCGATAACTGGCCCAATCGGGGACATCACTGGTTGCCACTTGTGGATCACCCCTCAGATAAAGCCATTGTGGAATTCATTGTTAGAGCACCGGATCATTACGGAGTGGTATCTGTAGGAAAAAAATTAGGCGAGTATAAGGAAGCTGGACAGATTATCTCCCACTGGAAGACAACAGTCCCGCTATCCACCAAGCTAATGGTTATTGGGGTCAGCCCATTTGCGGTGGAGGAGATGCAAAGCCGGTCGGGGATCCCGGTCTCCACCTGGGTCTATCCCCAGAACCAGGAAGAGGGATTCTATGATTACAGCATTGCCACAAAGCCTCTGGATTTTTTTGAATCCTATATTGCACCCTATCCCTATGCCAAGCTGGCCAATGTGCAATCCAAAACTGTTTATGGCGGCATGGAGAATGCCAGCTGTATCTTCTACCACGAACGCACCGTCACTGGCAAACAGACTCATGAAGTATTGTTCGCCCACGAGATCGCACACCAGTGGTTTGGGGATGCGGTTTCTGAACTGGACTGGCACCATATCTGGCTGAGTGAAGGATTTGCCACCTACCTCACCGATATCTATATCGAACAGACCCACGGCAGGGATGCCTTTGTGGCTTCCATGCAGGATGAAAGGGGACAGGTGATTCGCTTTGCTCGCCGAAGGCTGGCTCCTATTATTGATACAAGCCTGAGTGTTTCCGTCCGTCTATTAAATAAGAATTCATATGAGAAAGGTGGCTGGGTTCTACATATGCTACGACATGACATGGGGGATGAACAATTTCAGGAGTGTGTGCAGACCTTTTATGAAAAATTCAAGTTCAAGAATGCACTTACCGAAGATTTTCAGAAAGTGGTTGAATCCGTCACAGGTAAAAGCTATGATGACTTCTTCCGTCAATGGTATTACCAGGCAGGTCATCCCGTTCTATCTGCAAATTGGAAAAAGCGGGGCAAAAAAGTCGTTTTGACCATCAGACAGCACCAGGAACAGAAGCTGTTTGATTTCCCTATCGATATTGCATTGACAAATGATCGTGGAGAGGCTTTTAGAGAAACTCTATCTATTAATGGCCCCTCTCAAACTTTTATACTAAAACCATCTTTTAAAACCACAGAACTTACACTTGATCCGGATACCTGGTTACTGTTCGAATCCTACGAATCGCCATAGATGGTCAGATCTGGATAAAAAGCTGCAAAAGAAAACCAGTATCCGATAAATGAAGGTGGTGCCTCGAGCCGGCTATCTTTACGAGGACCGCTCACCGCCCTTCCGTTTACATCCCACAGATTTCCCTCACCATCGGTCATCACAACCGGGTACTGTCCCTGCACAGGACTGAATGAAAGTGTGAAACCATCACCCGGGTCGTTTATAAATGCGACCATAAAATTATCTTCCTGGTTTCCAATAATAACTAAATCCTCCCCATTCAGCTCGTCCAGAATCACAGAGACCTTGTCTCCTAAACTGGAAAATGAATAAACACGAACACTCCCCGAATGCAGGATTCCCAGAACCCTTTCCTTGTTAGGAAATCTATCGTCTTCATTGGCCACAGGGAATATCAGATAATCGTGTGCCGTACGATAATTACCATATGGATAACGTCCATAATTACGGTTGTGACCAGTTTCCTGAGAAATGACAGTGGTAGACGGATACATCTCCTTCCAGGTCTTCCAGGTAGTTTCAACCAGGGGAAAAGTCTCCGCCACTTTCCCCCTGAGTTTACCATTTACACAATCCAGCCTGATCTGAGACCAGTTGCTATCAGTTTTTCTGTCATAGGGAATCAAGTTGGAGTTATACAGTAAGCCCGATACACCGAATGTTGTCACTTCCCCATCGATTTCCCTGTTCCATCCAATTCCTGTGCCGGTTAGTGGGCAATAGGTGAGAGCTATATTTACCTCACCCACCTGGTCGTTGATAATTTCATGCCAGTCTAGGATCTGGTGTGGATATGCTCTTGCTTCATCTCCGTACACAAAGCCGATCACAAGCTCATCATCGCTTAGGTAGTCAGCATCGCCGGCAGAGATATTGGCTGGCTCAGTCAGTGCCGGGATTCCATCTTTACCTGGTCCCCCGTCAAAAACTTCATCCAGGGGTATGGACCAACCATCCTGGCCTCCTGTTCCCGGGGTAAATGTGCCCCCTTTTCCACCTGGTTCTTCCTCACACCCCCACAGAAGCATGGATGAGAATAAAACTCCAAAAAATATACTGTGTTTCATAATTGATATGTTTTTGATTTGTCTTTTCTTATTATGCCAAAAGAGTGGTAGAATCCAACTTGCATTCTGAAAGTTGGTGTAAGTTGTGTTCCTCCCACGTTGCTGTAGAGTGGAATTTCAGGGACGAAATGTAAAATCGATTTGGGACTGAGATGCCAGCTCAGAGCTGGCAATACATTAATCCACTGACCTCCGGTATTATCAAGTTCCTGGTCGTTAATCCTATCACCTGCAGCATACCTGTAACGTACAGAAAGGGAGGGTGACAATATCCTATTACCCCAGACCACCTGATCTCCTATACCCAGATAGAATTGCACTGAATTCCCAAAGCTGTAAGTTTGTGTACCAAGGTAGGTCCTGTTCATCCCGTTGATCCTACCCACAATTCTGGCTGAGGCGACCATTGTTGGTCGTTTCGCAACTTGCCTGGCATAGTAAGCCCAGGTAATGAGATCCCAGGAACCACTTCCGGGCTGCATGTCAGCATTTAAAGTAATGTCAAGATTGTTGGTCAGATCCGTCCTTCCCAGTGGCAGCTTTGGGCCAATGCCCAACTGAAATTCAGAACCACTTTCAGATATACTTGAAAGAATGAACTTTGCCATCAATACCGCATCTCCCAATCCATGAGTGTTTACCTGGTCAATCTGATCATTGAATGAGATTTTTCTCCCCTGCAAAACATAGGAGAAGAGCGCATCGATGGCAAACCAGCGATTGATACTATATCCTGTCTTCACTAAAAATGAGTGGGTGGTCCTTTGCCTTGTTCCGTCCTCATAAATTTCAGCTCCTGTCTTTAAAGTGGCAAGAAAATTCAGGTCATAACTGAACTCCATCTGAAGTGTGCCGCTAGCAGCACCTTGAAATCCGATGTTTCCTGATAGCGGTACACCCCCCGAGCAACACGTTTGCGAAAAGCCCCGTATCTGTCCAAAAACCAGCAGGCTGATTGCCACTACAAAGTACTTCGATATATAGTTCACGTATGCCATGTTACAGTTTAATTAACTGCACTTTATGCAAGTCTAATATGCAAGATGAAGTCGGGGCGACAGAGGTCAGTGCCCCTGTGTGGAAAATTAGTCGCAGGAATGTATTACAACTTACAAGATCTTGGGAGGAAATTGTTCCCGGCCATCTGGATGAAGTGCAAACCGTCCCTTTTCTGCTGGATGTACCATATCGGGCCTCGGCCATGGCCAGCCTCCGAATTGAGACTTCTGGTAATCCTGGTAGGTCTCCTGGATCTCTTCCATTGTATTCATCACAAAGGGACCATAATTTGCTACTGGTTCCTGTATAGGCCTTCCCTGAAGAAGTAGAAATCTTCCTTCCCTGGCCCCATTGGTCAGTTCTACAGGCTGATGTGCTTCTAAGTCAATTCCATGGTCCACTTGAACAGCGGTTTGATTAATCATCAGCTGATCACCTTCAAAAAAATAGAAGGTCCGATTAATGCCCTTTGAAGCAGGAGGGAGAATCCAGGAAGCTTCAGCCTCCATTTGGATATACCAGATGGCCACTTCATTTTCGGGATCCGCTGCCCAGGAATTGGGTGCCGGATCAGGTGACTTCGAGCCTTCAAGGGAGCCTGCTACTATCTCCACCCGGGTCTCCCGCTTATCCTGGTCCATAAAAATTTTAACCGGGATCTGTTCCTTCCATAGCATGGAGTAATGAGGCTCTACAAACTTGCTTTTCCGTGGGAGGTTAAGCCAGATCTGGAAAAGTTCCAGGGGGTTGGAACTCTCCTGGTTTAATAATGGAAACATTTCAGCATGCTGAATACCTTTTCCTGCAGTCATCCATTGCACATCCCCATGCCCATACCTCCCTGCGCCCCCCATTGAATCGGAATGGTCCACCATTCCTTTTCTCACAACGGTAACTGTCTCAAACCCCCGGTGGGGATGAACAGGAAATCCGGGTATGCTTTTTCCATGATACATCCGCCAGCCATCTTTAAGCACGAAGTCGTTCCCCAGGTTCCTTCCCCCAAGTGAGGTAAGCGGACCAAAGGCAGCATCTCCTTCAGGATAAGCATCGGCGTGGTAAACGCAAAAAAGAAAAGGATCCCTTGTTATCCAGGGAAATCCCAGGCGTTCAATTCTCAAAATACCCTTACCAGCTTCCATCATTTCCATTACTTCTTTAATAGAAATAACAAGGACACTGGCGTTTTGTTAGATACTCCGGCTGAAAGCCTGAGTTTCAGGTCTCAGACCAGAAAAGTCAATAAAAATCATATATTTATGATGAAAAATTATTCATAATACGAATGAGAGAGTGGTCGAATGAGATCTATCTACCAAACAATACTTGAACAGATTCGGTCGGGATCCAAAACTGTGCTGGCTACTGTGGTAAATACTACCGGTTCAACTCCTCAAAAGCCGGGAAGTTCTGCACTTTTTGGCGAACACGGTCTCCTGGCGGGAACCGTTGGGGGCGGAATGATAGAAGGAGAAATACAGCATATTGCTGAGAGTGTTCTGATATCAGGGGCTTCAGACCATTTCTATTTCAACCTGGATAGTGATCAGGGAGATAAAGGAGCTATTTGTGGAGGTGAAGCCGGAGTACTTGTAGATGCTGATCCTTCACTTCATCTCGCAGCTCTGGAGGGCCTGGAACATGCCCTGTCCATAAGTGCTGAAGGGTTTCTTTTAACTGTAGTCAGCCAAAAGTATGACCAGGGAAGAAGCATCAGGCGATACTGGATCAATAGTGCCCGGTCGGAAGACCTTCCAACAGGAATGGATCAGGCCTTTAAAGAAGTAGTCGAGTCGCATTTGAAACAGGCGCTTCGCTATGGATTCACAAAAATTGATCTGCAAATCCTGCCTGCGCACCAGGTGAAGATGGCCTTCCTTGAACATATCAAACCCATGCCTCACCTGGTTATTGTTGGAGGTGGTCATGTTGGAAAGGCCCTGGCCCATCTGGGTACACTGTTGGAGTTTGAGGTAAGCGTGGTGGATGACCGGCCCGAATATGCCAGCAGGGAACATATACCTGATGCGGATCACCTGGTCGTGAATGAGATCGGTAAAGCCCTGCATGAGCTTGAACCCGGGACCAATACCTACATAGTTATTGTTACCAGGGGACATAGCTATGATGGAGAGGCCCTGCGAGCCTGTATCGGATCAGAAGCCGCCTTCATAGGAATGATAGGCAGTAAGCATAAGGTGGAGATTATGAAGAAGCAGTTCCTCGAAGAAGGGTGGGCAACTCCAGAACAATGGTCCGCCATTCACACTCCCATTGGACTACCCATAGGATCCCAGACAGTCCAGGAAATCGCCATCAGCATTGCTGCCCAACTGGTGAAGGTGCGCAGTAGAAAAAAAGAAGCTTATGGGGAATAATTGGGCCATCATACTTGCAGCCGGATCATCCCGGCGTATGGGTACTCAGAAACTTTTGCTACCTTTTGGGAAAAGCACGATTATAGAAACGGTCATTGAAAATGTGCTAAATTCCTCCATTGAACATGTGATGGTTGTGCTCGGAGCCAACCAGGAGAAGATCCAGGATACCCTTGGGCACTTACCCATTCAATTCTGCCACAACACGGAACATGAAAAAGGGATGCTCTCTTCAGTAATCTGTGGGATAAGGTCCCTGCCGGAAGATGCCTTAACTGCCCTTATTTTCCTGGGGGACCAGCCGGGAATTCCTCCAGTTGTCACTAACAGCGTGATAGATGCCTACAATGAGGAGTTAGTTGGAATTGTTATACCTGTTCACAATCACCGCCGGGGACACCCCCTGCTTGTGGATATGAAGTACCGGAAAGAAATCATGCACCTCGATCTGGAAGAGGGACTCAGGACCCTGCGACACCACTTCCCGGAAGATGTGCTGGAAGTAGATGTTGATGAGCCCGGCATCCTTGTGGATATTGATACCCGGGAAGATTATAGGAAAGCAAAGGAATAAATTATTTGAGTGCTGTCAGAATCCCGATTATCAGGGATGCCGTAAGTAAGAGACAAACAGCCACCCAGAGCCACAGGTAGCGTTTTTTGGTACGCTCTATGCCTTCGCTGAAATCCAGTACACCTTGCTGAAGATCTGATAGATAGGCCTTCAGCTTACGAAGTCCAAGCAGGCTTGCGGCCTTCTGTGTTCCGTATATAAACAGAAAGGCCAACAGGGTAACCCCAACAAACATTGCTTTATTGTTGATCACATAAGATCCATTGTCATTATCAATATAGAGGTTCAGGTTGCTTATCAGGATAATGGCTGAAATCGATGCCAAAACCAGCCAGAGCTCATAAGGTCTGCGGTAAAACCACAGTTGTTTTTGAATCAGCTTCTGCAGTGATTCACTATAATTGTTGATCTCCCTGAATTTGTAGAACACATCTATTCCAAACACCAGGGTCCCAATGGTGAGTATCAGCTGGGGAATTAGAATCCATATTATGGCAGGATTATTCATATAGCCCGCCAGGTTCATGGAGAGCAAGATAATATTGGCCAATTGAATGGCCCCATAGAAAACCAGGTTGAAATTAATTTTCCTGTTTCCTTTCAGTGTCTTTTCACTTAAATATTTCGTAATCATATCCTTGTCAGTTTGTTCGTCCATGAACATCCGATCATTTCCCTCCTGCCACATATGAATCAGCTCATCCTTCTTCATGACTTTGAGTTTTGAATGTGTAAATTCTTTCTGAGCTTCTCCCTGATCCTCACCAGCCGTACACTGACATTCTTTGTACTGATCCCGGTGATTTCAGCTATCTCTTCATAGGAACACTGTTCCAGGTAAAGGAAAATAATGGTCTTGTCCAGGTCTTTTAGTTTTGATATCTGTTTGTATAAAAGCTTTACCCTTGTTTCTTCATCCTGTTTCTCAAATGGATCTTCAGAAGTCTTTAGCTCCTGATCGGAGAGCCCGGTGTATTTCATTTTTCGGGCCCTCAGTCCCAGCATGGCCGTATTCAGCGCCACGCGGTACATCCATGACTGGAATTTGGAATCGCCACGGTAGGTCGGATAAGATTTCCACAGCTGGTAAATAATCTCCTGCTTCAGATCTTCCCGATCCTCCCCGTCTGCATAGAGCTTACAGATTTTGTAGATGATCCCCATATTCGAGTAAACCATCTCCACAAAATATGCTTTGTCAGGTACCTGTTTAATCAATTCAGTGCTGTTTTGTATGCCATTAGTAACAGGATGGACAAAAAAACTACAGAAGATTTAAGATTTTAATGGTCCAGAGCGTCAATTAGCTCATTAAGGTCTGCTTCCGTATTGAATACATTAATTGAAATCCGGATGTTGTTTCCGCGTAATGAGACAAAGACATTTCTTGCCTGTAATTCATTCACAAGGGCCTCACCATTAGTGCCGGCAGGTAGCTGTAGTCCCATCAGGTGATGGGCCCTGTGGCTTTCGTCGTCCACCGGTGCTCCTTTTTCGAGAAAGTGCTCAATCAATGGAGCACCCAAAACTCGACCGTATTCCTGAATCTCCTCAACACCCCATTCCAGTAGTTGTCCCAGTGCCTCATCCAACATGGGCATAAAGATGAAGTTGCTGCTCTGTCCCACATCAAAGCGGATGGCCCCAGGCTTATAGCCCTCCTCATAGTTGGTCAACCGGTCAAATCGTTCAGAATTGGGTCTTGTCATCCAGGACTCCTCCAGCGGAATCCCCTGGTTAAAATCCTCATGTATATAAGAAAGGGCTGTGGAGTATGGACCCATCAGCCATTTGTAGGCAGCACAAATCAGTGCATCAATCTGGCAAGCCTTTACATCAATGGGCAGAGCTCCTACAGATTGAGAGCCGTCCACAATTAATTTTGCACCTACCTCTTTGCAGCGTGTACCGATCTTCTCCAGGTCGAACCTGGTCCCGTTCATCCAGTGTACCGATGCCATCACAACAAAAGCCGTATCCTTATTAATGGCCTCCAGGATTCTGGTGTTCCACTCCTTTCCCTTTCGGGGAATATCATCATTCCTGGCAATCACCTTTAATTCAGCCCCATGATCCTTGCACCACCTTTGAGCGGTATAGTAGCAGCTGGGAAACTCCTCTGAGATTGTCAGGGCATGTTGTCCTTTCCTGTAAGGAATATTGCGAATCACACTGTTCAATCCGTACGATACAGCAGGCATCACCGCCACCTGCATAGGCTCGCAATGTACCATCCGGGCAAATTTCTCTCTTACACCCACCACCCCGGTAAAGAAATCAACCGGCTTGATGGAGATGGGATTTCGCTTGCGACGCATTCCTTCAATCCCCTTCTCTTCAACAGACTTTAGAAGCGGTGACATATATGCACAATTCAGGTAATGGATCCCTTCTGGCAATTGAAAAAGTTGTTTCTGGCAATTCATAGTTCAAATATTAAGTGGGAGTTATTTACCCTGGATCAGGATGGTATCGCATTCTGATCCGGAAAGTCTGTATTGCAGGATCTCCTGGTATTCGTCGGAACGGTACCAGGCATCAAAATCCTCCTGCCTGCCAAAACTGATCAGTACTGCCCTGCTATAGTCCTGATCCTTGGTTATCAGAATATTGGCCATAAAATATACGCTCATTGTGCAAATTCTTTAATATAGATGTCCTTAAATCTTATTTTTAACTCGTCATTCATATGTAATTGAAAACCAATGCATCCTGTCTCTCCGGATCCATGTAAGCTATGCACCTCATCATTTAAAATTCCTTCTCCATCAAAAACTGTGACTGGATTGCCATTTACCACGGTTTCTACTACCATTCCCTTGCATATAATCTCCATGCTGTTCCAGGTCTCCGGGTCATCCTCATAATAGAATAGGGTGGTAAGCAAAGCTGATTCAGGTGCCTGCTCCGGTTCAATCCTCCAATCAGGCAGGGAAGGATGGATCCATCTGCGAACCCCTTCGGTTTCATCGTAAATTAAGCCTGTTCGAAAAGGAGCAGGCCCATGTAAATCAACCTGGGGCCCATTTAACCACCCTCCATAGTTGGCGCTATCCGAAATATCATAAATGCTCCGAAACTGGACCCCGCTATTCCCGCCTGACGCCCTGAATACCTGGAATTTAAGTTTCAAATGAAAATTTGAAAACTCTCTTTCAGTTGTCAGCCAGACATAGTTGTGATCCTGATCCCCTATTGAATTGCAGCTTATACAAGCATCCTCTATACTCCAATAAACTTTTCCCTGGTCGGCAGCCAGACACTTCACCTTCCAACCCTCCATGTCCACTCCATTGAAAAGAGACTCCCATTGATCCTTTTTACAGCTAAACAGACCTGAACACAAAAATGCCAGGATAGTGATAAGGAAAAACCGACTAAAGTTCATAATTCTAAGATTTGAAAATTTAATGAAGATGGAAATTACACTTTTTCGGGCTTCTGCCAGTAAATCAGAATGATATTTGGCTATATATCATAATTAAACTAAATTTGTCCCCGCAAAATCGGCTCCATAGTTCAAGGGATAGAATAGCGGTTTCCTAAACCGTAGATACAGGTTCGAGTCCTGTTGGAGCTACAAGCACAAACCCTTCTGCCAAAGGCAGCAGGGTTTTTTTATGAAGGCTACCAGGTTTACCTGAGTAGCCGAAAAGAAAAAGCCTGTTTATCCGCGAAGCGGAAAGGGTTTGTATTTGGGCTGCGGAAAAAAGGAACGCGAGCCCATAGGGCGAGTCATTCCTGTTGGAGCTACAAAAGGAGAAGCCTTTGCCCATCGGGTAAGGGCATTTTCTCTTCATGAGGATCGGATATCAGCTTCCCTACAAGTATTCTCCGGTCTATTTTAAGTCCAGCTCGGGCTCGCCTAAGGCAAATTCTTCATCATATCTTTGATCATCTTTTCGAATTTTGCTGATAAATTTCTTTACATATCGTCCTTATATATTTATATATTAAATACTTATATATAAGAAAGGCCTTTCATATATATATAAAAGGCCTTTCTTATATTCTTACATTGAAGTAAACAATTATCCTTTTGAGCATAAGAAATCCGATTAGGAGGCTTTTACAGGCCAGATTTACTCAACTACTGGGTAAAACTTGAAATTTCTTCGGACTACTCTCCAAGCATTGTCTGCTCCCGGGATCTGAAGCTCTACTTCTACAGGCATGCGTTTATTTGAGTCTGAGTTCATCCTGAGAGCTATATGATTTCATGGCCAGGATCCAAAATATCCGGCCCTACAAGCAGGGCCAACGCATTTAAAACTTGCGAATCGTGCTTCCATTAACATTATTGGGGTTGATATCAACAGGGCGTGGCTGTTGTATCGGTGAGAATAGGGGTTTTATTAACATGTGGTGATATAT
>QMPQ01000114.1 GCA_003648635.1 Bacteroidota bacterium
ATGGCCGTTTCCAATTTAAATAGCACGAGCCATGAAATCTATACTTAGCAAGTGCACCCCCATAATTGTTGCCCTTTTTACTCTCACAACCCTCTCCTGTACCAAGTATGAAATTCCCGGGAACCAGGCACCGGAAACGGATCCGGTAAGCGATCCCGTCTCAGTTAGTACCTGCAACCCGGATACTGTATATTTCCAGAACACCATTCTTCCTCTTGTGGTTTCCTCCTGTGCAACAACGGGTTGCCATGACCAGGCTTCACATAAAGATGGTGTGATCCTTACCGATTATGCATCTATCATTAAAACCGGAGAAGTCAAACCAGGTGATCCAAACGACAGTGAATTCTTCGAAACACTCACTGACGATGGCGATGACCTGATGCCACCTCCACCATATGATCCGCTTAGTTCCGAGCAGATTCAAATGATCAGAACATGGATAGTGCAGGGAGCAAAAAACAATTCCTGCATCGATGGATGTGATACCACCAATGTTACCTTTGCCGCACAGATCTGGCCTATGATGGAAGCATACTGCACCGGTTGTCACAGCGCCAGTGCTCCGGGCGGAGGTATCGTTATTGCCGACTATACCGACATGGTTTCATTGGCTGAGAATGGCAGCCTGATGGGATCCATCAGATGGGAAGCAGGCTATGCAAAAATGCCCACAAACCAGATGCTCTCTGAATGCAACATCAACGTGCTCCAGAACTGGATTGACAATGGATCTCCCGAATAGACCAGGGTGAACTTTTCCGGGTCAGGTTTGTTTCTCCTTGCAGTTACTTCAGACCTAAAAGCCCCGAATAGTGAACAAAATATTGCAGTTCTGGAATGAGCTGAAACGCAGAAATGTAGTCCGCCGAAATACCGTTTATGCAGCTACTGCCTTCGTCATTCTGGAAGTAGTATCCATTGTACAGGAACCACTAAGATTACCTGAACGGACCTTGCTTTTAGTGATCATCCTATTGAGTATTGGTTTTATTATCTCCATTGCAATCTCCTGGATCTATGATTGGACTCCTGAAGGGATACAAAAAACCGAGCCTCTCACTGTGCAGGAGCAAAGGTATGAACCCGGGACAGGGAAAAGTGCTACCGGGTGGCGAATTGCAACCTTTGTCAGTGCAGTCCTTATTGCGGGGCTCGTTATTCTGAACATTTTCAGCTTTGGTGAAAAGGTTGATCTGGAAGGTCTGGAAACGACAATAGCTGTAATGCCCTTTGAATACCTTGGACAAAATGATGAGCATTCGCTGCATCAGGCCATCCCAATTGCCCTGATTATGGAATTGGATAAAGTGGAAAGCTTTGTGGTAAGGCCCCGGGGATCTACTATTAAGTATAGCGAGACTACCTTAAGAAGTCCTGAAATTGGTGAAGAACTTCAGGTGAACTTCCTGGTGCAGGGTTTCCTGCAAATGCAGAATGATAAGGTTCTCATAGATATCATGTTAATAAAAGCCGCTTCAGAGGAGGTGATCTGGAATCAGAGCTATGAGATGAAAACTGAAAACATATTCGAAGTCCGCAGTGAAATTTCAAAACAGGTTGCCTCTTCCCTGAAAAACAACTTTGTGCCGGAGGAGAAGAATCTTACCGAGAATCCGGATGCTTACCTGGCCTTCCTTACCGGTCTGAATTATTATTGGAGAGATATAAGCGAACCCAACATCCGCCTGGCCCTGGATTATTTCGAAAAAGCCATTGAGCTGGATCCAAACTTTGCTATGGCCTATGCGAAATTATCAATCGCACAAAGCACGATATATTATTTTCACTATGATCACGCAGCAGAGCGCTTAGATCAGGCAAGGAATGCCATCGAAAAAGGCATAGCCATTGATCCTGATAATGCAGATATTATGGTTGCTGAAGGATTCTACTTCTACGTCAACAACGACTATCCAGAAGCTCTGAATAAATTCAAACAGGCGGAAAGCCTGGCAAGTGATAAAGTGGAATTGTATCTAAGCATGGCCAGTTTGTATCGGAGGCAAATGAGCATGGACCAGGCTATTGAGTATTACTTAAAAGCCATTGATTTAGATCCTCAGAACCTGTTACTGATAACAGAACTGGCTGAGACATATCTGCTTATGAGAGAATATGAACTGGCCGAAAAATACTTTGATTTTGCCATCTCTAATGACCCTTCGAACACATATACGCATATTCAAAAGCTTTTTCTGTATTACTCCTGGAACAAGAACACCTCTAAAAGCAGGCAAACCCTGACTGAACTAGATAAGCTAAGCAGAAAGATTTCCAATGAGGATCATCTGCATTTTGCTGTTCGTGTGGATCTGGTGGAAGGTAAGAATGAAAATGCTCAGCGAACACTGAACAACATAGATTTTGATAATATAGACGATCAATTTACTTACAAACCCAAGGATCTCTACTTTGCAGAGATCTGCCTGCTGCAATCCAACACAGAACTTGCTGCCAGGCATTATAATGCGGCGCGACTCCATCTAGAAGAGAAAATTGCAGAATCACCTGATGACTTTCGCTTCCATAGCTCACTTGGCATTGCCTATGCAGGTCTGGGGAAAAAAGCTAAGGCCATCGAAGAAGGGGAAACCGCGGTGGAGCTCATGCCCTTAACTAAAGATTTCTACAAGGCTATTTTCTGTCTTGAAGATCTGGCTGAGATCTACACAATAACAGGAGAGACCCTGCTAACTATTGAGACACTGGATCAGCTGCTGTCCATACCTGGTTTTCTATCGACCAACATCTTGCTAAAGGACCCGAAATGGAAGCCCTTGATAAACCTGCCTGCCTTTACGGAATTAATTGAAAGGTATCAATCATGAAAAGCGTCATCAAATACTTAAGCAATAATTAGCTCAAATATGGACTTGAGACTGCAGCCATAATAGTGGGAATTCTGGGAGCCTTTACCCTTGATTTTCCATTGGATGTGGAATCCTTTTCAGGTGCTGAAGAATTGATCACGGCCCAACTTGACAAGAATGAAGCCAGGTTCACTCTCCACAATCAGATTGTCATGCGCGGTCGCACATCCACCTTACAGCTCAGCTTAATAGTTTATGCTACTCTGTCTCCTTTTTCATATTCAACTCAAAAGACATTCCCGCCTGGGTGAGCGTGCCATTCAAGGTAGTAGCATCAAGCAATTTTCCTACGTATACCAACTGCTGATATCCAGCTGCCTTGATTGTTAATTCCGAATCTTTGTAAAATGTCGTGTCAACCGGCATCCCATAGGCATCCTGATCGGGACTATCCAGGGTGGAGATATACCCATCGTCCGTTGCAGAAATATTGAATTTAACCGTAAGTTTTTGGGTTTGCCCCATCTGATCCGCAATGTCCAAGTCACCGCTCCAAGTTCCTGTAATGTCCTGGGCAGATAGTGTGATCACTGCCAGGAACAGAATAAAAATCGTCGTTATACTTTTCATAAAAATAAAATTGATATGAAGGCAAGATACATCAATAGGGGAATTAATAAAAATCAGCTTGATACTGCCCGAACCTCTATCTCTGGTGGATCCTTCAGAAGTCGCTTCACAGCGCATTGATCGCCAGCTTTAAGCACTGCTTCCCTGTACTTATCCGGGAAACCGTCAGGCAGAATAATGTCCAGATCGATCCCAATCAGCTTACGAGTTTGTGGATCATTCCGGTGTTTCTGCATGATTCGGATCTTAGATGAATCGATCCCCCTCTTGTCGCAAAACACCTTCACATAAATTCCTGCACAGGTGGCAAGGGAGATAAGGAAGTAATCAAATGGCGCCGGGGCGCTGTCCTCTCCCCCTCCATGTTCCTTCTGATCTGTTTTCACCACATGCTTTCCCAAACGGGCATTCACTTTTGCCCCTTCTTCAAAATATACTTCAATATCCATATGCTTGCATTCTAATTTGCCTCGAGCACAACGCTGGCTGGCTCCAACCCTTTAGATTCTACCTCAACTGTAATGGTTCCCAGCTCCCCGGTCGAACGGACAATCACCAGGCCTTTGCCCCGAAATAGGCTGAATGTATCGTCGGTGAAACTACCCTGATGCTCCGGGCTGGCATTTCCGGCAGCCTGCAACATGGCCGGACCGGATACTTTTACGCTTAGTTCAGAATTGTCAGTAAGCACGACCATTCCTTTCTGGTCTGCGGACCGGACATTTATAAATGCCAGTGAATTCTCATCAGATGAGATCACCATCTTCTCTGCATCCAGTTCCAATTGACTTGCGGATCCGGTGGTATGCAAAACCACCGATTCCTGCTCCCTGCCATCGCTCATACCGCTTGCTTTCAACTCACCGGGAACATAAGGAAATTCAAATTCTGCCGTGTACTTATCAGTGGAATCAATCTGCGCCGTTCCAATCACCTCACCATTCAGTTCCAGCTTCACTTCAGGATAGGAAGAGTAGACCTTAACCTTGATCGGCACACCCTCATAGCCATCCCAGTTCCAGCTGTTCAATTCATCGTGCCAGCCCCAATAGCTTATCCACAAGCTCTTCCCCTCAGGCACCGGCCTTACAGCCATTATTTCCAATTTGCTCTCTCCCCATAGTACATCGCGATATAGCGATTGAGGTTTCTTATTACCCAGGATATCCACATCTCCACACCAGGAAACATACCAGGGCCATGGTTTCAGGAACGATATCTGCTGCCTGGACTGCTCGTCAAATACAGTATTATGTCCGATCCCTGATTCACCAATATAATCCATCCCTGTCCATACAAAATCGCCAAACACATAGGAATGTCGTTTTACCATTTCCCAGTTCTCCCAGGAAAACTTTGGAAATGTTTCTGACCCATACATCATACGCTCCGGAAACTTCACATGATCCGTCTCATATTCCATGTACTGGTAGTTATATCCCCCGATATCCAGCATGCTGAAGGCTCCTTCAGAGTAATCCCAGTCTTTACCAGGATTGTCCCAGAAAAGACAGACAGCCTGTGTCACAGGCCGGGTATCATCCACCTCCTTGATGGCATTGGCCAGTGTCTTCCCAATCTCGATTCCATCCGGATCGGCCCGTTCCTTTACTTCGTTCCCAAAACTCCACATGATCACACTGGGATGGTTCCGGTCGCGATAAACCATGGCTTGCACATCCCTGATGTGCCACTCCTTAAAATAATTGGAGTAGTCGTTGGGGCGTTTTGCCTCTTCCCATTGATCAAAAGATTCATCAATTACCACCACTCCTAGCTCATCACAGGCATTCAAAAACGATTCTGAAGGAGGATTGTGACTGGTACGAATGGCATTGTACCCATACTCCTTCATTCGCTTTACCCTGCGAAATTCGGCATCGGAGAAAGCAGCTGCACCAAGCAAGCCATTATCATGATGCATACAGGCTCCCTTCATGAGGAGTTCCTCTCCGTTCAACAAAAACCCATCCTCCACACTATAGGCAATGGACCTGATACCAAAGGTGGAATGATATGAATCCACTTCCTCCCCATCAGCATATAGCACTACTTCTGCAGTGTAGAGATAAGGTTCGTTGATTTTCCAGAGTGCTGGTTCCTCTATAGTTCCGGATACGGTGAGTGTGGCAAGGGAATTCGCTCCGACTTTTACAACAGGAGATTTAAGCTTTATCTGTATATTCCCTGGTGAGCTTATCAGGATCTCTCCGCTCACTTCAACTTCCGATTCCTTCTTGTTGCTAAGCTCTATCTCAATATTTATGTTTGCCCGATCGGTTGAAACCTCCGGGGTGGTCACATATACTCCCCATGGAACCACAGCCACAGGCTGAAGCAAAGATAAGGTCACCAGCCTGTATATTCCAGCCCCGGCAAACCACCGGGAGTTCTCCCCCTGGTTAATTGTTTTAACAGCAATCACATTAATCTCCCCGGGTTCATGAAGGGCCGAACTGATATCAAATACAAAAGGGGTATAACCATAGACATGCTCCCCTATAAGCTTGCCATTTACCCATAACTCCATCTGCGCCTGCACTCCGTCAAAATTGAGTACGATTTGCTTACCCACACTATTTTCCGGAGTAATAAATTCCTTTCTGTACCAGGCAGTCCCATCCCGCAAATAACCCACATCTGCTCCTCCTGGAAGATCCCTGAAAAACGGACCTTCGTGCAGGGAATCCTGAAGCTCATAATCAATGATGCTCCAGTCGTGAGGAAGATGGACCGGAATCCACTCCGATTCATCCTCCCCGGCCCTGGTTGGATCGCTGATATCTCCCATGTGAAATTGCCATTGGCCATTGAAATCGGCATCACGAAAATAGCTGCTTCCTGCATCCCGATCGCAGGAGAAAATGCTGAGGGCAAGAGATAAAACAAAAAATCCCGGTATTGAAATTGGTTTTAGATTCATAGCATATGTTGTAAAAGGTTCCTATTCAACAGTGTTATTCTTTGGGGCTTCCTGCTTTTGCTTTAGCCGCTCTTTTTTTTGATGTTTAAACTCGGGCACGATCATCAAACAAATTTAACAATAGTGTTCTTCCAGGCAAGCTTCATTTGACTCATGATCCATCATATTGTATATTGCATGAAACCAAGCCTCTTATTTTCATGAGTAGAAAACCAAGGAGACCCTTTCGGTTCTGGCAGGAATTGAAGCGCCGCGGTGTACCCAGAGTGTTAGCCATGTATGCAGCCACTGCGTTTATCGTTATTGAAGCAAGTGATATCATTTTTCCAAGACTCGGAGCGCCCGACTGGACTGTCACACTGATGATTATCCTGTTAATCGTAGGTTTTCCCGTAACTTTTATTCTTTCCTGGATATTTGATATTACTCCGCAGGGTGTGGTCAAGACCAGTGCGCTGGAGGATCAGGACATCTCCGGAGAACCCGAAGAACCCAGGCGAAGAAAACTCAGGGCAAGTGATGTGATTATTGCTTTATTACTCTTAAGCGTACTTATACTGGCCTACCCAAAAATCTTTGGCAATAATGAATCTCGGGTACCCAGGGATATGCGTGGAAAGATCTCTATTGCTGTCATGCCATTTAAGAATATGACCGGCGATTCCATTTACAATCTCTGGCAGGAGGGGATGCAAAACCTACTCATTACCTCCCTCTCCAATTCCCAGGAATTAGCAGTCCGACAGTTTGAAACCATGAACAGTCTGGTGAATGGTAATACGGGTGTCAAATATGCCTCCTTAACGCCGGCACTGTCAGGTGAGCTGGCCCGGAAGGTTGAAGCCAATATCGTCATTTTGGGCACCATGCATAAAGCAGGCCAGAAGGTGCGAATTACAGCCAACATTATGAATGCAGAAAGCCAGGAGATCTTTCAATCCTATGAGATGGAAGGTCAGTCTGAAGATGAACTTTTTAAGCTGGCTGACTCCCTCTCCTTTGTTATAAGAGACTTTCTTGAACTCCGAAAAATCAAAGAAATACAGGACTTTGATGTGGCACAGGTCTACACCACTTCTTCAGAGGCCTACAAGTTTTACCTGCGGGGAATTGCTTACCATTTGCATCTTGACTATTTGCGGGCAGCTGAATATTATAACAAAGCCATACAGGTGGATTCCAATTTCGTTTCAGCCATGATGAGGCTTGCCTATTGTTATGGAGATCAAAAGCAGGCTAAACATTCAAAACACTGGGCCTATGAAGCATTCGAACGAATCGACCGTCTCCCGCTGGATATGCAATTAATGGTTCACACGGTGAAAGCCTCAGCGGATAAAAAACCGCAGGAACAAATTGAATACGCAAGGCAATACCTTCATCTACACCCTTACTCAGCTTACATGGTCTATTTAGTGGCCTGGGTCCATTTTAATCTGGAGCAGTGGGATGAGGCCATTAAGGGTTTTGAAAAAAGTCTCACCATGAGGAAGAAATTGGGCGATCTCTCCTGGTCATGGACCTATATCCTTCTGGGTGGGGCCTATCACGAAGCAGGAATGCACAAACAGGAGGGAAAAATATTTAATGAAGGAAGAGAGCTCTGGACCGATCAGAAAGCCACCTTTGATTACTGGCAGGCTATCTGTGCCGTGTCGAGAGGAGATAGTGCGAATGCCGATGTATACTTTGAAGGAATAGATCAAATGATTCAACGAAATGGTTGGCAGGAGACTTTTCGGTGGATATGGTATGCAGGGGTCTACAATAAGGCTGAATCATTCGAAATGGCCGAATATTACTATCGGAAAGCTCTTTCATTGAGGCCCGATGATCCCTGGGTAGTGGCTGATGTTGCCCGATTCCTGATATCCAGTGAAGTGAATGTTAGTGAAGGTCTGGAGTTGATTGGTCCGGCTCTTGAAGCGTTTCCCGATAATCCTGACTTTCTATATACTTACGCCCTTGGACTAAACAAAACAGGAAGGAATGAAGAGGCCCGCATAGCTCTTCAACAATCATGGGACCTGACGCCCTATTATGATCACAAACAATTTACTCTTAAAAAGGAAATTGTAGATCAACTCGAAAAAACTAGGCAGGGAGAGTTGCAATAATATCCCTCAGGAAATCATTAACACTGAAGTTACTCAGACTGTATCCCATCCGCACCACCACCAGTTTCCTGGAAGGGATTACATAGACCCGCTGACCCAGAAATCCATCCGCAAAAAAGATATCATCCGGTACATCTACCAGGGCATTCTCCACATTCGGTTCTTTCAGCCAGAAAGTCCCGGCATACTGGCCATCTGAGGCTGGAGCCGGAGTCTTCATATACTCCACCCATTCCGGGCTCAGTACGGTATCCCCTTCGAAGATTCCCTGGTTCAGGAATAGTAAACCAAAGCGTGCCCAGTCCCGGGTGGATCCATAACTGTAGGAGGAAGCCACAAAGAGGCCGCTGGCATCAGTCTCCACCACAGTATTCAACATTCCGATGCGATGGAACAGGCGGGTATAGGCATAACCATGGTACTCATCCTCATCTCCAATTGCTTTTCGCAGCAGTCCTGAAAGCAGATTGGCATCGCCCGAAGAATAATTCCAGTACGTTCCAGGTTCATGTTCCTGTTGGCAGCCTGTCACAGATGAGAACATATCATCACTCTGCATCAGCATTACAGTAGCCTCCGAGATGGTGAAATAATTCTCCACCCACTCCAGTCCACTGCTCATATGCAGGATATTCTCCACAGTAATATTTTCCCTATCGTCACCTTCCCATTCACGAATACCGCTTGGTGCACTGATATCCAGTCTTCCCTCCTGTGCCAATGCCCCGGCCATTGCTCCGGTTACCGATTTAGTCATGGACCAGCTATGAAACCTGGTCCAGGCATCATAGTCCCCCAGGTAGTTCTCGCCAATTAGTTCATTGTTATAGACTACTGCCACCCCGAGGGTCTTCTGGAAGGCTTCGGCTTCCGGACTGTCAAATGCTTCTTCGAGAATGGTATTCAGCTTTTCATAATCCACCCCTTCTTGCCGGGCTTCGGGCAATACATCGCCCAGGGGCCAGGGGATGGTATCCTGGCTGTACCCCGGATCGGGAATTTCAAAATAATCTGCCATCAGTTCCTCCTCGGGCTTATCCAGCACAATCACGGCCCCCAGGCCCTCCCTGAAAACCACCTTTCGCTTTCCCAGTCCGAATACCTTCGCGGTAACCGATTTCTCCTCATAATCTATCTTACATTTGGCCAGACTAATGGGGAAAAAGGAGAGATCCTCGGCCGCTACCCGTTCCGGGCTTTTGCCTGCCAGAAAGACGCTGGAGCACATGCCTTTGGCTGCAAAGGCTGTGATAATGGGAACCCTTGGCCATGCAAACCAGGTAACTACAATGATCAAGGCGATCAGCAGGATCCAGAGAATTCTTCTAACAAGCTTTATCATAAAAGGAGGATTAAAAAAAAAAGCTGCCTTCTTTAAGACAGCCTTCAAGAATTACAACAAATAATCTTATAAAGGGCTTGAGGTTACTTTGATTTCAAGACCATAGTTGAGTAAAATGTGGACACTTCCTTTATTGCACGTACCAATAGCTGAAACGTTAACATCAGATGTATCGTAGGCTTCAAGTATATCATTTAAATCATCATAAGAATCAGAAGGCAGCGGCATAGAAAAATTATTATCTAAGTCCCATTCATTCAAAAGTGTCCAGGTATAGCTCGAGCCAAGCGTATTTGAAATTATAAACTCCGTACCCGTCAAAAGTTTTACTCCTGATTGATCTACTTCTTCTATTTCAATGGTTACACTTTCAACTTCAATAGCCTCAATCAAATCAGCATAATCTTCCAGGTCAGGATTTATAACCTGGAGAATCTCGGATTCATTAAATCCAAAATCTTCAGTAGATTTCAATTCCGTATCATCCGTTAGAATATCAAGCTCAGCTTCTAAGGTCGTATCAATCTCTACTTCAGTCCAGCCTTTGATCATCTCGCAGGAACTTAAGCCTGATGTCAGCATCAGCAACATAAAAATTCTTATTGCAATTTTCATAGCTATGTAGTTTAAATTTTTTCGGTTTATATAAAAATAGGCCATAAGCCCTTAAATGTCAAGCAATCAACGCTATTTTAACATATGATTTTTACCAACTGATCTTTTTATCGGGTGGACACATCATCTTATTGATACCTAAAAAAAATGCACGGAAAGAAATTATGACCAAATGCCACGTTTTTTACATGAAATCCTGCTTCAGGAAAAATTATTCAAGGGGAGTGGCAACTACTCTGGTCTCAATACCAAATCTGAGTGTAATGTGTACACCACCTTTGTTACACGTTCCCAAGGTTGAGATGGTAAAATCTGCCTTATCGTCCAGAATATCGTCTATGGCATCATAGGAAGCTACATCAAGGGTGAGGGAAAATCCAGGCTCAATGGGCCAATCAGTCGTAAGTGTCCATACATAGCCTGCATTCATGTTTTCAATCGTGAAACTAGTACCATCACGAAGGATCACATCCGAAGAATCTACTGCCATTACTTCAATGGTTACATCCGAGGTCATGAAATCCTTGATATTATCCTCATATTCATAGGTATCATCATTCAGAACATGAACTGTAGCACTGGAGGAAAATCCAACATCCTCGGTGGATTTTAAATCAGTCTCATCCGTGACAAAAGAGAGCTCACCTTCTATGGTGGTATCTATTTCCACATCGAATAGGCTCTTGATAGATTCACAGGAGCTTAAGCTCACTGTTAAGCTTGCCAGGACTAATATTTTTAAAGCATTTTTCATAGCTATCTGGTTTTAATTTTCATGTTGCAATAAAAAAGTCTTAAACTCTTAGCTTAGAAGTCAAGCCATCAGCTCTTATTCCATTTGTGACTTTTACAACTGACTTGATTAACGGATAGACTAGTATTCTTATTGCAAGTTAAAAAATAAGAAAACGAAGATAGCTTAAGCAAGCTTCAGATTATTAACATTAAATCACTGCCTGCTTCGCACTCACTCACGCATAACTTTCAGGGCCTGCTTTTCTGTCCAGTTACAAAGGGTCTCTCTTTCTTCCTGCGTAAGCCTGGCATCCTTATGGATCAGCATATAGCTTTGAAGTGGCATGCTTCCAGCATCAACCACATCACAAAAATCAGCAAATGCCCCAATTTTATCGACCTTATCCAGTAGACCGTATTCGCTGAAATTAAGGTCCTCTTTTCCCTTTTTGATATGTTTATAGAGATACAATGATGCAGGAGAAATCCTATTGTACCACGGATAAATCGTCTGGTTTGAATGGCAGTCGTAACAGGCATCCCGGATAAGATCCGCCACAGGCTCCGGAGGTGCCAACAATTCGAGCATATCCAGTTCCGGGTCAATGGGAGTGTCATTTTTCTCTGGCTGGAAAAACTGCAGAACAATTAAAACCGCAATCAATCCAATCCCCACAAGCTTTAATTTCCTGCCCATCAGTCAGCCTGCATCAGTTTATCGGCCTCCTCTTTGGTCCAATCGGCCAACAATTTTTTCTGTGCTTCCGACAACTTACGATCCGGTTTCTTCTCCAAATACTTTCCAGGAGGCATCTTTCCTTCTTCCACCACCTTGCCAATATCTCCCAGCAAGCCTATTTGCTTGGTCAGTCTGTATTGATCCCATTGTTCAAAATCAAGAGCCTTAAGGGATTTTTCTGAACCTGTAGCTGCGGTATGACAATCATAACAGGACGATTTCAGGATTGCACTGATCTCGTCGGGAAAAACACCCTCTGAAGGAGGTTCTGGATTAAAAGACTGGAAGCTTATGAAAAGAATGCCAATTGCAAGGAGAAGAACAAGTTGTTTTTTCATGGTATCATTTTTAGATGAGTACGTCTTGATTTAGTAAGAATAGTAAAAAAGGATATACGAAGCAAACACTAGCGTGAGTTTATCACGGGATGTTGTCTAAAACGCTATAACTTTCAGGGACACATAAAGATACGCCTCATTTATTTGTATACACCAACATCTTTGATTTTAGGCCGTTCATTGTGGGCA
>QMPQ01000115.1 GCA_003648635.1 Bacteroidota bacterium
TGTTTATCAGCAGAGGCAACCTTGCCTGAGAATAAAGAAAACAATCTAGTATACTCAGAACAAATCTTGCATTGTGTTTGTTTGATGACTCAGGACCCTTAAAGTATGCAAATGTAAACTTGAACACCTTTAAAACTCAAACCATGACATATACGAAAAAATGGACGCTGATCCTGGCCCTGTTAACCATACTGAGCGGAATCTACGCACAGCAAAAAGACCAGATACCAGCTGCCTACAGCAAATTATCATACGACGAGCAAGGAAGCCTGTATCTGCAGCAAGGGAATAATACTTACTATGCCACTACCAGTCCGCCCATGTATTCACTGCAACAGGTCTACGGCAATCCGGTGGGAACAGAAAACGGCTTGATATTTGATTTCGGAGAGCTGAAGGGAACCCTTACTTACGGTCTGATCCCTTACGGGAAGGCAGCACATCCCCTTCCCATATTCCGTTTTACAAAGCCCATTGAGAATGGAAAGGCAGAGATCAACATTCCCTATGATTTCCGTTACCCCTACGATTTCGTTGGTTGGAAAGAAACTGGCTACCTTACCCTCGGATACAGGTTGCAGGATGAGGAAGGCATGATCATCTATGACGGGGAAGTCAGTCTGTCAGGAACCGGCCCATTTGAGGTGGTCCCGGCCATTGCGGAGGGCCCTTTTATTAATAGCGTCACGGATTCCGGAGCTGTGGTCTGGTGCCGAACAACCCTTCCGGTACAGGCGCAATTGGAAGTTAATGGCCAGCTTATTTCGGGAAAAGAGACACTGATGCACCATGAGTGGTCTATCGAGGGACTGGAACCGGCTACGGAATATAACTATACAGTGAAATATGGCGGACAAGAGCAGGAATATCATTTCCGCACCGCACCCAAAGAAGGAAGCCAGGATCCTTTCGTTTTCGCCTATACCAGCGACAGCCGGCATGCTACTGGTGGGGGTGAGCGGATGATCTACGGGGCCAATGCCTATATCATGAAAAAGATGACCGCCCTGGCCTATGCCGAGGGGGCTGCCTTTCTTCAGTTTACAGGCGATATGATCAATGGTTACCTTACCAACAACGAGGAAATGCAGCTACAATACACCAACTGGAAGAAAGCAGTGGAGCCTTTCTGGCATTACATGCCCATCAATACAGGAATGGGGAACCACGAGGCCCTTGGTTATGTTTTCTACGATTCGACAGGTCGCATGAGGGCATTCATTGACGGCTTCCCCTACGACAGTTTCTCCGCTGAGGCGGCTTATGCTGAAGCATTCGTAAATCCGGTGAGTGACCTGACAAGTGAGGACGGATCCGTTTATGATCCGAATCCGGATAGCCAGGACTTTCCTTCCTATTCTGAAAATGTCTATACCTACAGGTATGGAAATGTAGGTATGATCGTTCTGAACAGCGATTATTGGTACGCTCCCACACTGAATACATTCCCGTTTACCAGCGGGGGGCTTCATGGCTATATCATGGATATGCAGTTGGAATGGCTCAGAAAAACAGTGGCCATGTATGAGCAGGACTCGATGATAGATCACGTTTTCGTCACGCAGCATACACCCGCATTCCCAAACGGCGGTCACAGCAGGGATGATATGTGGTACAGTGGCAACAATCAGTACCGTCCTTTTATCAATGGAAGACCCGTAGTCAAGGGGATTATTGAACGTAGGGATGAATACCTGGATATCCTCATTAATCAGAGCACCAAAGTATTGGCCATTCTTACAGGGGATGAACACAACTTCAACTGGTTGAAGTTGACCTCCGAGGTACCCATTTACCCCGAAATCTACCCCTTAGAAAAGCTCACTGTAAGCCGTCCCATCTATCAAATCAACAATGGTGCGGCTGGTGCCCCCTATTATGCTCAGGAAGTCTTACCCTGGAGTGAGCATACCCAATCCTTCAGTGTAGAGAATGCCCTGTGTCTCTTCTATGTTGAGGGTTCCAGTGTTAAAATGCGGGTATTAAATCCTGACACGCTCAACGAAATTGAATCAGTGACACTGAGGGAGTAACATTTAGTATTCTTTATTTTCCCATAAACAGGTTAGTTGAAGAAAACTCAGGATCGCAGGTAAGATTCACATGAAGTTTTCTGAGTCCCGCTTCATCCCCCGGTGAAGGTATATGTGTCAGGTGAACTTCACAGTTTCGTAATTCGGCCAGTTTTTCAATGGCCAGCTGTGCCGCGGGATTTGATATGGCTGAGATCCCCAGCATAATCAGGGTTTCTTCCAGGTCAAGACTGACCATTTTTCCTGTTAGTATCTCCTTCTTGAGAAAGGTAACCTTCTCAATCATGTTTGCTGGCAGCAGGTGCATGTGATCCGGAAGCCCGGCCAGGTGTTTGGCAGCATTCAGGATCAGGCTCGAGGCCGCGTGCATCAGAGGAGAGTTCTTGCCGCTAATCAAGGTACCATCTTTCAGCTCAATGGCAGCCCCACAATACATTCCATCATTTCCTTTGCCTGATTCTCTGGCGTCACTGGCAGCCTGCCTGGCGGGTTGTACCACTTTCCTGTCATCTATCCTGGCATTTACCTTTTCCATGACTAATTCGGCCCTGTCCAGATCTTCCCTGTCCACAAGCCCCAGGGCATACTCCACCGCACACCGAAAATACCTGCGGATGATTTCCTGGTGTGAAGCCTCTGCAATAACCGCATCATCAACAATACCTGCACTTGCCCTGTTGACACCCATGTCAGTAGGACTTTTGTAGATAGAAGCCTGCCCTGTGATCTTCTCAAGTATCCTTCTTAGTAGTGGAAAAGCTTCAATGTCCCTGTTATAGTTAACAGTTTTCTCATTATAAGCTTCCAGGTGATGATGATCGATCTGGACGATGTCCTTCAAATCCACCGTGGCTGCCTCATATGCGATATTTACCTTATGTGAGAGCGGAAGGTTCCAGATGGGAAAAGTTTCGAATTTAGCATAGCCGGCCTTCACACCCAGTTTATATTCATGATACATATTGTTAAGACAGGTAGCCAATTTGCCACTACCCGGTCCAGGTGCTGTCACCACCACGATTGGTTTCTTTGTTTCTATGTAAGGGTTGGCTCCATATCCCTCGTCACTGACAATCAGGTCAACATCCATCGGATATCCCTTTGTAAATCCATGTGTATATACTTTGATCCCGTATCTCTCCAGCTTTTTTTTAAATGAGGTTGCCTGGGGTTGTTCCTGGTAACGGGTAATAACCACGGCTGTGATTTCCAGTCCCCACTCCTTAAATTCATCTATGGTTCTTAATACATCCAAATCATAACTAATGCCAAAGTCTGCCCTGATTTTCTTTTTTTCGATAGCTCCGGCATGTACACAAAGAATGATGTCGATCTTCTCCTTTAATTCCTGAAGAAGACGCATTTTTACATTTGGATCGAAACCTGGGAGAACCCTTGAAGCATGATAATCATACATGATCTTCCCTCCAAATTCCAGATATAATTTTTCGTGAAAATGATCGACGCGCTCAAGGATAGAAGCGGTTTGTTCCTTGATGTAGGCTTCATTATCGAATCCGATATTATGAGAAGAATTAGCTTGTTTGGCCATGATGAGAAAGGATTAGTTTTCAGAGTGAAATAGCACTCCAATATAGGGATTATCCTTTCAGTATTGGAAATATATATTCTAGCTTTTCCTCGCCTGGTGGGCCCGGTATATTGCCTCAGCAATTTTGATATCCTGGACTGCCACCCCGGTGAGATCCGCCACAGTAATCTGGTCTTGAGATACCCTGCCACTAGTAGTCCCTGCAATCAACTGCCCCAACTCCTTTACCCTGGCCTTTTCCAACTTTCCTGCCTTTATGGCACGGAAGATTTCTCCTCTTTCCATGCATTGCGAAATACTATCGGCAATCACAAGATCGGCCTTCTGAATTATCTCCGGGTCAAGTTCCTGTTTCTCTGGGGTATCGGAACCCATGGCGGTAATATGGGTGCCCTTTTTGATATCAGCTGCATCTAGCAAAGGGGTTTTCGAGGGGGTGGTAGTAACAATCAACTCACAATTAGCAGCGAGCTGAGAAGGGTCCAGCGTTGTCTCGATCTTGAACCCTTCCGCTTCCATATCCTTTTGGTAACTCCTAAGTTCTTCCTCGTCCAGGCCACATACCAGGGCATCGCGGCAAGCTAGCACTTCTTTCAGCCAAAGCAGTTGCATTCTACCCTGGATGCCAGCCCCAAGAATTCCGATCCGTCTGACCACTGAAGGAGCTAAGTGCTTGGCTGCAATGGCTCCCGCAACAGCAGTCCGAACATCTGTAAGATATCCTTCATCCAGCAGGATACACTCGGTAAGTCCACTATGCTGGTTAAAGAGAAGCATCAGACCGTTTCCTGAAGGCAAACCTAATTCAGAGTTATTGTAGAAACCAGAAGCGACCTTGATCACATAAAAGGAATCCCCCTTCACGTGCCCGTATTTTATGTGTACCTCTCCCCTTTCCAGAATCATTTCCCCAACAGGCGGCACCACTACCTTCCCTTCGGAATAGGCCCTGAAGCCTGCTTCAATCTCCGGGAGTAAGTCCAGATCATTGAGAAGATCCTTAATCTGTTCTAGATGTAGTATTTCCACCCTAAGACAAGCTTTCAATGACTTCAGAAATTCCCTTGAGGCCACCAAGTAGATAATCTTTGGGCAGCCCATAGGATATCCTCAAAAAGTTATCCATTCCAAACTGGTCTCCGGGAATGATCAACACACTTTTCTCCTTGATCAGCCTCATTACAAAGTCGGTGGAGTTAATGTCCATTTTGTATTTAATAAAGGCGATGGCAGCTGCCTGCGGAGGTACTGCACTGAACAGGTCGCCATGGCTAAGCATCCAATCCACCAGAATGGGATAGCCTTTCCGGATATAATCCCTGGTTCGCTGAATGATTGTAGGACGCACCTTTTCTGAAAGTGCAAGGGCTGCCAGGGTATTTGAAAGCATGGCCGTACTCAGGGTGGTATATTCATGTCTGGCCCAGATCTGATCGATCATATCCACAGGTCCCACTGCCCATCCGGTTCTCAGGCCGGGCAGGCCATAGGCCTTGCTCATACTGCCTGTGGCTATGACCCTTTCATAGCGATCAAAAAAGGAAGGAGTTTGCACATCTGTAAGCTGTTCGGCACCCGCATAAACCTCATCAGCCAGAATCCAGGCACCAACCTTATCTGCAATCTTCACAATGGCATCCATTTCATCGCTGGTCAGAATGTAACCGGTGGGATTATTGGGATTGCATATGGCGATCAGCTTTGTATCATTGCTGACGATGCTTTCAAGCTTGTCCAGATCGGGGGCCCAGTTCTTCTCATGAAGCAAAGGAAATGTCTTGATCTTGAATCCATGGTTCTTTGCCACACCCCATATCTGCATGTAATTGGGAAACATCAGCACCATTTCCTCTCTGTCAGAAAGTATGGTGGTCAGTGCAATGAAGTTGGCTTCAATCCCTCCCACTGTAACCAGGACATTGTCCCTGGTGGCACCATCATACATAAGGCTAATATTCTCCCTTAGCTGGGGAATCCCATTGGCATGGGAATAGTTAAGTTCCACTTCAAGCATCCTTTCCAGGCTACCTTCTTCCAGATCCAGCAACTCACGCAATAGCATGGGATGCACTCCACTCTCCGACAAATTATACTTAACCTCCATCTCGTGGACGGACATATAACGCTCCATTTCAAAGGCTTGAAACTCTGACATCGTATTGATATTTAAGGTTATTAATTCTCTACTCAAAGGATTTATAATCGCTTGATCCTTGGCTCCAGGTCCGTCAGTTCGGCAATCCGTACTTTCTCACCTGACTCAATACTCTTCCGGGCGGCAATCCCTATGAGCACCGACATAGCGCCATCACGGATACCTGCTGAATGCTTGTAAGGATCTGCCATGGCCGGATTCTTAAAAATCTTATCCTGTAATTTCTTATCTCCACCACCGTGGCCGGCCCTGGTCACAGGCACATCGATCACATCGAAATCCTTCCACAGCTTATGAACTATGATGGGTTCTGAACGTAGGTCCTCCTGCCCGCTCTGATCCATTTCCATGGCATGTCGCTCAGCCTGGTTGGTAGTCATTTTGCCGTGGTAGGGAATATCCTCGTAAGCCTCAATCCGTCCCTTGGTCCCGTTAAAAGCAATTCGGTATCCCTCGAAAGGAGAATAGGTTGTAAGAGAATAATTTACCACCACATTATTCTTATACTTAATCTGGGCCGACATCTTGTCGTAGATATTAATTTCTTTTCGGAACAGACAGTTATCACGGATGTAGCCATCATATTGTTCGTTCTCCACATATAATTTCATGCTGTGCTCATCCTTTGTGATATCCCAATAGTATTCGCACTTATCCTTATTGGCACAGGTCCTGCACTTATCTCCCCGGAAAGGCCCGTTGGAACCGTAGTGCTCGAGATCTCCATAAGCAAATACTTCCTCCGGATCAGAATCAATCCACCAGTTCAGCAGATCGAAATGGTGGGTGGCCTTATGTACAAGGAGGGTACCTCCTGATTGCCTCAATCCGTGCCACCTCCTGAAATAAGAAGCCCCATGGTAGGTATTCAGGTACCAGTGAAAATCCACTGAAGTGATTTTCCCGATGGTTCCTTCCTCCAGTAACTCCTTCACTTTGGTGCAGTAGGGAACCCAGCGGTAGTTAAAGCCAACGATCAGCTTCTTATTCGATCGACGCTCCGCATCCAGGATGGCCTGGCATTTAAATTCATCGGTGGTCATTGGCTTTTCGGTCAATACATCGCAGCCAAAATCCAGCCCATTGATAATAAACTGGTGATGCGTGGAATCCTTGGTGGTTACGATCAACAGATCGGGCCGGGTGGTCTCAAGCATAGTATTCACATCCGCAAAGGTGGGACAGCCCACTCCAATGTATTCTTTGGCAAGGGCCAGTCTTCCCTCATTAATATCGGACAGGCCCACAAACTCAATGATGTCAGAATAATTGTCCTGCAGCCGTTTTCCCCAGAATCCGATACCCCTGATCCCGGTTCCTACCATGGCTACCTTCAGTTTGTCAGTTTTGCCAAAGGAAAATGCGGAGAGGGGCATGCTTGAGGCAGCTGCAAGCATACTCACCGAAGCTAGAAATTGTCTGCGACTATTTTTCATTATGTGTGGTTTTTAGGATCTTTTTCAATTGAATTTAGAAAGCCTTAAGATACCTTTAGAATAGCAGAATATAAAATTATCCATTTGGCATTGATAAATAGGATGATAAAAAGTATCTTTTATCCTGAGAACTACCAACTAAACACTCCTATGCTAAACACAAGAAAACTGAGTAGCATTATTATCGTTCTGATCTTGATGCTGCCGGGCTTAAGTCTTTTTGCCCAGACCACTAAAATTTCCGGTAAAATCCTGGACGAGAACAACCTTCCCCTGGTGGGAGTAAATGTTTATCCAAAAGGAGCAACAGACCAGGGAACTATCTCCAATCTCGACGGAGAGTATGCAATCGAGATCGAATTAAATTCTACCCTGGTATTCTCCTATATTGGTTACAAAATCCTGGAGCTTGAGGCGACTTCCCCAACAATTAATGTCTCGCTGGAAGTTGAATCTGTCGGACTGGAAGAAGTTGTTGCCATCGGTTACGGAAGTGTCCGCAAAAAGGATCTTTCAAGTTCAATTTCCGTCGTTGCGGGCGATAATATCACTAAAACCGCACCTGGCAATTTTGCAAGGGGCTTGCAAGGGCTTGCAGCAGGGGTCCAGGTATATAATACCGATGGAAGGCCTGGTTCAACTCCAACCATTGTAATCAGGGGAGCCACTTCCATCAGCGGAAATTCCAACCCGATAATTGTTGTGGATGGAATTCCTGTTGGTTTTAATGCCAATCAGTTAAATCCGGAGGACATTGAGAGTGTTTCCATCCTGAAAGATGCCTCTGCCACTGCCATATATGGGACCCAGGCAGCAAACGGTGTTATGCTGGTAACTACCAAGAAAGGCAAAATGGGACAATCGAATTTCAATGTGAGTGCGAATTATGGATTGCAACAACTTCGGAATCCCGGAGTAGCCGGAGCTGAAGAATACATGCTAATTCAAAACCTGAAACGGTACAACGAGAGACCCGGAAGGGGCGAGTACCAATTGTTTTCTGAGGAGGAAATCGCCAATGCACTTACTACCGATTGGTGGGATGAGGTGATCAGACCCTTGTCTCCCAAGATTAATGCAAACATGGGATTCGACGGTGGATCCAGGAAATTCAGATACAGTGGAAATGTTGGTTATTTTCACCAGGAATCTCAAATGGATGCAGGGCATTGGGATAAAATTACAGCCCGCTTCAATACCGAATACCATTTCACTGATAATATAAAATTCGGACAGAATTTTTACCCTCGTGTTGAATCATGGAAAAACACAAACGATATATGGGATTTAATTAGCATGGATCCGACCACATCGGTTTATCTGCCTGAAGAGGAGCAGGTGGGAAAGAATCAGTATAGCATTTTCCAGCGCTCCTATAACAATGATGTCTGGAATCCAATGGGCAACCTTGAACGTTCTAAGGTAAACAACAATAATTTACTGATTGGAATGCAAACCAATACCTATTTGAACATACGTTTCTTAAAGGACTTTATTTTCAACTCACAATTGGGACTCAATTTCAACTCTGTGATGGCAGACAGATATAATCCAGAGTTTTTTATTCATACGAGGGAATCCAATGAAGAAAGTTCCGTGTCTCGTTCGGCAGATAATTTTTACAGTTTTGTATCCAATAATACCCTGAATTATCTGAAAACATTTGATGATGTACATAACCTCAATGTTCTGGTTGGATTCGTTGCAGAAAAGGGTCTGACAAGAGATGTGTATGGATTCAAGAAAATAATCCCGAATGATAGTTGGAATCTAAGGTTTCTGGATGCTGCAGAAAAAGATCCCGAGGCAAGTGGTAATGACTATATCAATACGGCTTTGCTATCGGGACTCGCCAGGCTGATGTATAACTACAATGAAAAATACTACCTGAACGCCTCATTCAGGAGGGATGGATCCTTTAAATTCCCTGAAGATAACCGCTATGGGAATTTTCCTGCAATTTCCCTGGCATGGGCTGCACATAATGAGTCCTTCATACAGAACCTGAGTTGGATAAGTATGTTGAAAGTCCGAGCAGGCTGGGGCCGGGTAGGAAATCAAAAGATCCTGTCTCCCAATACATTCTTATGGTCTTTAGGACAGGCACCCTATGTACTTGGTGATGATGCACAGACTGTTGTTGGATCATACAGCGATCAGTTTGCCAATAGCGATATCAAATGGGAGATCGTTGAAGATCTGAGCGCTGGTATTGATATGGCTTTTTTAAAAAATAAAATCACGGCAACTATTGAGGTGTACTCCAAGAAAACTGAGGATATGATCATGTTAAAGGAATATCCGTTTTACAGTGGCTATCCAAACTATGAATCTCAGGTATGGTCAAATATCGGGAGTATTATCTCAAACGGTATTGAACTGGAATTAGGATATCACGATTATAAAGGAGATTTCAAATGGAGTGTAGATGTTAATTTTACTCATTTTAAAACCTACGCGGATAAACTGGCAGATGGCATCCCCTACCTGGACGCCTGGTGGGGTGATTACCTGACACGGACCGTAGAAGGGGAGCTGGTTGGACAATTCTATGGCTACAAAACAGATGGTCTTTTTCAGAACTGGACAGATGTGTATGAGCATTGCGTAAGAGATGCAAACGGAAATCCTCTGGACAATAATGGAAACATTGACGGGGAGCTGGAATTCGATGCTAATGGCAAACCCATCAACGACAGGGATCTCCTGCAAAACGTTGCAGTACCGGGCGACGTGGTATTCCGGGATCTGGACGGGAACTACATTATCGATGAAGATGACCAGACTTTTATCGGTAGCGGTCAGCCCGATTTCACTTCTGGAATGCAACTAATGGCAGCCTATAAGGGATTCGATGTTTCTGTTTATCTGTATGCTTCGATTGGGGCAGATATATTTAATGCCACGCTCTGGGAATGGGATTGGGGAGCCGACAATTCAAACACCTTTACAGGAATCATGGAAGAGGCCTGGCACGGGGAAGGGACGAGCAATAAAATGCCCATTCTTAATCTAAATGACAAAAACAGAAATTACTGGAAGATTAGCGAATTGTATATTGACAATGGCGACTATCTGAAAATTAGCAATATACAGCTGGGCTACACCTTTCCGAAGTGGAAAGGGACTAAAGAGCTCCGGATCTACGCAAATGTTGACAACCCATTTGTTTTTACCAATTACGGGGGCTTTGAACCCGAACTCTACGGCTCGGTAACATCACAGAACATCGACTGGGGTGGGAATTACCCCAATCCTGCGATTTATTCCCTGGGTGTACATTTCAAATTTTAAAGGTTCATGACTATGAAAATCAATAGATATATATCGATAATTTTTGCTGGCTTTTTGTTGTTGCATTCATGCGAGGATTTTTTGGATGAACCCATACGAGGTGCCCAGGAGCTTGATAACTACTTCCAGACAGAACTGGAATGTGAAAAATTCCTGATGGGATGCTACCAGTCCATCCTGCAGGGCGACCAGTACTGGTACATAAACTGGTATTATGTGCTCACAGAAGCGGCTACCGACGATTCATGGCTTGGAATGCCTTCAGAAGCTGATCGGGATTATAAAGAATTCTCGCTTATTATGGTGAACTCTCATAACACCTGGCTATATCCCTTCTGGGAGTATATGTACAAAAGCATATATCAGTGTAATATTGCACTTGCTGGCCTGGAGGAATCTCCGGTAAATGATAATAACCCTGATTTGATAAGCCGTCTGACGGGTGAGGCTAAATTCATCAGGGCCTATTCCCATTTTGAACTGGTAAAAAATTGGGAATCCCTCCCCATATTTGATCGTGTTTACAAACCTGAAGAATTAGCGGGGATGCTCGTTTCCTCTCAGCTGGAATTATATGATCAAATCATCCAGGATCTGCTGGATGCAATAGATTTACTACCCTCCACAGTGGATTCTGATAATACCGGGAGGATCACTGTGGGAGCCGCAAAAAGTTACCTGGCAAAGGCCTACATGTATTCAGAACAGTGGGAGAAGGCATATGAGTATGCTAACGACGTAATTGAAAGCGAACCGTATTTCCTGGAACCTCAGTTCGGCAACATTTGGGACATCAAGAACAGGAACGGTGTGGAGTCCATTTTTGAATTCCAGACCAATTACGATCCCAACTACAATACCGGGAACGAATTCCCTATCCTTACCGGAGCGACGGAGGACGATGGCGGTTGGTACTATACGAATCCGACCAGTCATTTGGAGAACGAGTATCTGGCTCAGGACGATACCATCAGGTTAAGGGCAACAATAATCAAGGCAAATAATGAAGCCACTGCCGAACAGGATAACTTTGGGATTGCCCCGATCTATGATACTGACGGCACAACAATAGCTGTGGATGCCCAGAGAATCTCCAATCTGGAGGAATCAAAATCCATGCGTGTAAACCGGAAATTTTATATTCTGCCCGAGGATAGAAATGAGAACTATGGCAATCAGCAAAGAAGGCGTATTCCCAAAAATCACATTCTGATGCGACTGGCAGAGGTAAAACTGATCAGGGCAGAGGCCATGTGGCACATGATTCATACGGTCGGAGGAGCCTCCTTCGGAGAAGGTGATATTACCAATGGGGATATCCATGATATCAGAAACCGGGTAGGCTTGCCCGATATCAGTTCTACGGGGAACCAGTTATTACTTGATATTTACCGGGAACGCCGCATGGAACTGGCCATGGAA
>QMPQ01000116.1 GCA_003648635.1 Bacteroidota bacterium
ATGATATTCTGAAAGATCCTGCCATTGAGTATGGCTTTTTTCTTAACAGGCACCTGATTGATGTATTGGATGGGAATGTACAGCCGGTAGTCACACTTGAAACTGCAAAAAAACATATGGAAATAATCTTTACAATAAGTGCACTAAATGAAAGAAATAACTAAACTCGAAATAGCCAAGATGATTGATCACTCTCTCTTGCATCCAACTATGGATGATCAGACTCTCAGGGAGGGCATTGAGTTGGCCAAAAAATACAATGTAGCTTCGGTATGCATCAAACCTTATGCTGTAAAGATGGCGACAGATATGCTGCAGGGATCCGATGTCATGGTATGCACCGTGATTGGTTTTCCACATGGGAACAGCCGTGTGGATGTGAAGGTTTATGAGACGGAGAGGGCCATCGATGATGGTGCGGTGGAGATCGATATGGTGGTCAATACAGGGAAAGTCCTTTCTGAGGATTGGGACTATGTAAAAGATGAAATTGGGTCCATCATAGCCGTGACAAAGAAGCATGGGGCTGCCCTGAAGGTTATTTTCGAAAATGATTTCCTGCCCGAAGCAAAACATAAAATCAGGCTGTGTGAAATCTGCAGCGATCTGAAGGTAGAGTTTGTGAAAACCTCCACCGGGTATGGATTTAATAAGCAAAGCGATGGTTCTTATAACTATAAGGGTGCCACACACGACGATCTTGTACTGATGCGAAAGCATTCTGATCCTGCGGTTGAGATAAAGGCTGCCGGAGGAGTGCGTACCCTGGAGGACACATTGAAGGTGAGGGAGCTGGGCGTGACACGAATTGGTGCCACAGCGACCGAGGCAATTATCCTTGCTGTGGATGGTGAAAAGGCAGGTGAGTCACCAGAAGGATACTAAGCATATAAAGCATAAATAATATTGATCATGAAATATTTCCTATTCGTACCATTACTTGCTCTTGTTTTGTCTTTCACTGCATGCTCTGACACAGTGAAGGAGAAGCAAAGACCCAACATTGTCTTCATTATGTCTGACGATCATGCCTACCAGGCCATCAGTGCCTACAGCGATCATTTGATTCAGACACCCAATATCGACCGGATTGCGGATGAGGGTATGCTATTTAGCAACGCCTGTGTAAGCAACTCTATCTGTGCTCCTTCCAGGGCCACCATTCTAACCGGGAAGCACTGTCATCTGCATGGGAAGATCGATAATATTTTCCCCTTCGATACCACACAACTTACCTTTCCTCAACTATTCCAGGATGCCGGATACCAGACCGCCATGTTTGGGAAGCTCCATTTTGGAAACAATCCCAAAGGGATCGATGAGTTTAAGATTCTGCCCGGACAGGGAGCCTATTATAATCCTGATTTCAATACCAACGATGGCAAGATCCGCATTGAGGGCTATACCACCGATGTGATTACCGATCTTACAATGGACTGGATGAAGAACCGCAGGGACCCGGAGAAGCCCTTTCTTCTTTTCTACCTTCACAAGGCACCCCACCGCAATTGGCTTCCCGCCGAAAGACATTTCAAGGAGTTTACAAAAAAGACTTTCCCGGAACCACCCACTCTGTTTGATGATTATGAAGGACGTGGAACAGCTGCAAAAGAGGCTGAGATGAATATACTGCTTCACCAGAACTGGGCAGGGGATTCCAAGCTGCGTCCCGAAGTGATGGATAAGCTGGGCATCACACCTGCTTCCAAGGCGGACCAGCGGATCATGCAAAACACTTACAGGCGTTTCACTGAAGAGCAACTGGCCGCCTGGAACGAAGTATACGATCCCATCACTGAGGATTTCAAGGAGCGCTATCCTAGCATGACAGAAAAGGAGCAGATGAGCTGGAAATACCAGCGCTATATGCAAGACTACCTGGGTTGTATCGCAGCCGTGGATGATGGTGTGGGAACGGTGCTGGACTATCTGGACGAATCGGGACTTACTGAGAACACCATAGTGGTCTACACCTCCGATCAGGGCTTTTACCTGGGCGAACATGGCTGGTTCGATAAGCGCTTCATTTATGACGAGTCCTTCAAAACACCCCTATTGGTCAGATGGCCCGGAACCGTGCAGCCTGGAAGCAAAAATGACGAGATGGTACAGAACCTGGACTTTGCACAAACTTTCCTGGATATTGCCGGAATTGAAGCTCCCTCCGATATGCAGGGAGAAAGCATTGTTCCACTTCTGAAAGGTGATGTCAAGGGCTGGGACCGTGATGCAGTCTACTACCACTATTATGAATATCCGGGAGCCCATATGGTTAAACGGCACTATGGGATAGTGACCAGGGAGTACAAATTGGCGCATTTCTATGATGATGTGGATGAATGGGAACTCTATGATCGCAAGAACGATCCCATGGAGATGCAGAACGAATTTAACAATCCGGAATACGCCTCTGTAGTGGCCGAATTGGAGGAGAAGCTGGCCGAATTGCGTGTAAAATATGAAGATTCTGAAGAACTGGATCAAAAATTTATAGACCTCTATCAGAAATAAACCTAAATATCAGGACCCATGAGAATTAAGCTATTATTGCCATTGTTTGCCCTTGCCCTTGCGCTGACGCTCGCCGCCTGTTCGAATAAGGGCGATCAGAAGCCCAGACCCAATATCGTTTTTATTATGTCGGACGATCACGCCTATCAGGCCATAAGTGCCTACAGCGATCACCTGACACAGACTCCCAATATCGACAGAATTGCAAATGAAGGAATGTTATTCAGCAATGCCTGTGTAACCAACTCCATCTGTGCTCCCTCGAGGGCCACTATCCTCACAGGAAAGCACTGTCACCTGCACGGGAAGATCGACAACAGGTTTCCCTTTGATACCACCCAGGTTACTTTCCCGCAGCTTTTTCAGGCTGCCGGATACCAGACAGCTATGTTCGGGAAGCTTCATTTTGGAAACAATCCCAAGGGGATCGATGAGTTTAAGATACTGCCCGGACAGGGTGCTTATTACAATCCCGATTTCAATACCAACGATGGTAAAATCCGCATCGAAGGATATACCACAGATGTGATTACTGATCTGACCATGGATTGGATGAAGAACCGCAGGGATCCGGACGTACCCTTCCTGCTTTTCTTTCTGCACAAGGCACCCCACCGTGAGTGGTTGCCTGCTGAAAGGCATTACAAGGAGTTTACTAAAAAGACTTTCCCGGAACCTCCCACGCTGTTTGATGATTATGAAGGACGTGGATCGGCAGCCAGGGAGGCCGAAATGAATATTCTACTTCACCAGAACTGGGCGGGGGATTCCAAATTACGTCCCGAAGTGCTGGATGAGCTGTGAATTACACCTGCCTCCAACTGGGACAAGCGAGCCATGCAGAACAAATACAATCGTTTCACAGAGGAGCAACTGGCCGCATGGAATGCTGTCTACGATCCCATCATCGAAGATTTCAAGCAGCGCTATCCAACCATGACCGAAAAGGAGCAAATGAGCTGGAAGTACCAGCGCTATATGCAGGATTACCTGGGTAGCATCGCTGCTGTGGATGATGGTGTTGGTGTATTGCTTGACTATCTGGACGAAGCAGGACTCTCAGAAAACACCATAGTGGTCTACACCTCCGATCAGGGCTTTTACCTGGGCGAACATGGCTGGTTTGACAAACGCTTTATTTACGATGAATCTTTTAAAACCCCCCTGCTTGTAAAATGGCCGGGAACAGTGAAGGCTGGAAGCAAAAATGACCAAATGGTTCAGAACATGGACTTTGCTCAGACCTTTCTGGATATAGCCGGAATAGAGGCCCCTTCTGATATGCAGGGAGAGAGCATTGTGCCGTTACTGAAAGGCGATATCAAGGGCTGGGACCGTGATGCGGTTTACTACCACTATTATGAATATCCGGCTGTGCATATGGTGAAGCGACACTATGGGATCGTGACCAGGGAGTATAAACTGGCTCATTTCTATTACGATGTGGATGAATGGGAGCTGTATGATAGGAAGAATGATCCTATGGAAATGCAGAACGAATATAACAATCCTGAGTATGCCAATGTTGTGGCCGAGCTAAAGCAGAAACTGGATGATCTACGTGTGAAATATGGAGATTCAGCAGAACTTGATCAGAAATATATAGATCTGTATAATAAGAAATAAACTGGATACCGAAGGAACCAAGTAAAATTTAAATAAAATCTTTGTCATGAGAAGAAATCTGATTACCCTTTTACTGATCATTGGAATGATTCCTTCCCTGCAAGCGCAGAACCTTCTAAAATTCGAATGGAAATTTAAAACGGGTGACAATGCAGCCTGGGCCTGGCCTGAATATGATGACTCTTCCTGGGAAATCATTGAGGCAGGTACCGACTGGGAGAACCAGGGTCATGGCACCTATGATGGATTTGCCTGGTACAGGCAACAGATTCTTATTCCCGAAGATCTGAGAGAAAAGGCGGCTGAGAACGGGGGATTGATACTCCGTCTGGCCAGGATTGATGATTCGGATGTGACTTACTTCAACGGGCAGATTCTTGGGTCAACCGGCGGACTGCCTCCAGACTATGTAAGTGGCTATGGGGAGCTCCGGGCCTATACAGTCCCAATGGACCGTGTGGGATGGGGAGCACAGAATACCATTGCTATCAGGGTATATGATGGCGGAGGTGGTGGTGGTATTGTGGGCAATCCTGTGAGCCTTACTGTGAAAGGGATGGAGGATATGCTGGTACTCACCCCGGTTATGGAGCGTGAGGATCATCTGGTATTGAATGAGGAGCCTGTGGTGGTTAATCTTCAGGTGGAAAACAAGATGAAACAAGCAGTGGAAGGGACTTTGCTGGTGGAAACAGTTACTGATTTCGGGGATGTCATTGTTGATATTTCAAAAGAGCTTAAGGTCAGGGGTGGAGCCACCAGGCAAATACCTCTTGAAATGGGACGACTTTCACCAGGATTTTACAATGTTTCGGTGGTGCTCGATAGTGAGAACGGTAACAAGCGGCTCGACTTTGCTCTGGGTGTTCGGCCCGAAGAGATTGTCTCACCTCTGGATCGGGCTGATGATTTTGATAACTACTGGATGCGGGCCCGACGTGAACTGGATGCGGTCGATCCCCAGTTTAAGTTGATCCGGCAGAATAATCTCTGTACCGAGACCCGTGATGTCTTTCTTGTGGAGATGCGCTCCCTGGGGAATGTTTTGATTCGGGGATGGTATATGAAACCGGTTAAAGAAGGCATCTATCCGGCCATTCTACATGTGCAGGGCTACAGCAGCACCAAGGTGCCTCAGAACCTTTACCCGGGCGATGATATGGTGTCACTGGCTCTCAACATACGGGGACATGGGAACAGCCAGGACGATGTAAACCCGGGCTTCCCCGGCTATCTGCAATTCCATGTGGATGACAAAGAGCGCTATATTTATCGTGGAGCATATATGGACTGCGTACGGGCAGTGGACTTCCTGTATTCCAGGAGCGAGGTGGACACCTCACGGGTAGCTGTTGAGGGTGGTAGCCAGGGGGGTGCATTAAGTTTTGCAACAGCAGCTCTGGACAATGAACGAATCGATCTCTGCGTACCCCATGTGCCTTTCCTATCCGATTTTCGGGACTATTTTAAAGTGGCCGCTTGGCCGGGAGGTGAGTTCACGCAATACTTTAAAGACCATCCGGAGCTTTCAGAAGATGAGATCTATAAGACCCTGAGCTATATCGATATCAAGAACCTGGCTCCGTGGATCAATGCTCCGGTATTGATGTCCATCGGACTGATGGATGAAACCTGTCCACCACATATTAATTTTGCTGCCTACAACCAGTTGAATGTTTCAAAGGAGTATATAGTCTACCCCTATGCGGGACATGGACTACCCGGTGAATACTACAATGCTATGATGGACTATATCAAGCGACAATTCAATATGGAATAAACACTAACTATAACCACTAACTATTAACCAGTATGATCATTATTCAATCTTATTTCGTTGCAGTGCTCATGTGTGTGATCACCATGCTCTGCTGGGGTTCATGGGCCAACACCCAGAAAATGGCCTCCAGAAAATGGGCCTTCCAGCTCTTTTACTGGGACTATTCGCTGGGTGTATTAATCCTCGCACTGATACTGGCCTTTACCATGGGCAGTTCAGGAGAGGAGGGTAGGGGATTCCTGGCTGACCTTGCCCAGGCCGATAGCAAAGCGATTGGATCGGCCCTGCTGGGTGGTGCGGTCTTTAATATTGCCAACCTGCTGATCGTGGTGGCCATCAATATTGCAGGGATGGCTGTGGCTTTTCCTATCGGAATCGGGCTGGCACTGGTTATCGGTGTTGTGGTAAATTATGTGGCCACACCCCTTGGAAACCCGGTCGTTCTCTTTATTGGGGTAATCCTGGTGGTGCTGGCGATCATACTGGATGCCATTGTCTATCGCAAACACAGTGGTGGAGCAGCTTCGGGAACCACTAAAGGTATAGCAATCTCCATCCTGGGTGGAATTCTAATGGGCTTCTTTTACCGTTTTGTAGCAGCCTCCATGGTAACTGACTTTGCAGCTCCCGAAGCTGGAAAACTCACTCCATATACGGCATCTGTAATATTTGCTGTGGGCTTGCTGCTTTCCAATTTCGTCTGGAATACCTTTTTCATGTACAGACCTGTCTCGGGAGAGAAGGCCACTTACAAGGATTATATCAAGAAGGGAGATACAAAACTTCACCTGATAGGAATACTTGGCGGAGTCATATGGAGCCTGGGAATGACCTTTAGCATCATTGCTTCTGAGCAGGCTGGCTATGCCATTTCCTATGGACTTGGACAGGGAGCTACACTGATTGCAGCACTCTGGGGAGTCTTTATCTGGAAGGAATTTGGGAAGGCTGAAGGATTGAAGGGACTGCTTTTGGCCATGTTTCTCTTCTTCCTGGCCGGACTTGGAATGATCATCGCTTCTAGACTTATATGATGAAGAAGATTGTTGTTGTAGGAAGTTCCAATACGGATCTGATCATCAAAGTGCCCGAAATACCCCGTCCGGGTGAGACCTTGCTTGGAGGCGAGTTTATGACCTTTCCTGGTGGTAAAGGTGCCAACCAGGCCGTAGCAGCTGCACGGGCAGGAGGAGAGGTGGTATTTATAGCAGCTGTGGGGGATGATCCCTATGGGGAGGAGGCCATCAAAGGCTACAGCTTGGACCACATCAATACGGAGAATATAAAGGTCTGCAAAGGGGTACCTTCAGGAATTGCCATGATAACCATATCTGAGAAGGGGGAGAATGCCATCACTGTTGCCTCGGGTGCCAATGCCTTGTTGCTTCCGGCCGACCTGGAAGAGGCAGAGGAGCCATTTCAGGAAGCAGACTACATGCTGATACAGCTGGAAACACCGTTAGATACTGTGCAGAAGGCGGTTGAACTATGTAATGAATTCAAAACCCGGGTGATCCTGAATCCTGCTCCTGCAGCGGAGCTACCGAATGAAATTCTTGAGAAAGTCTCTATAATTACTCCCAATGAGACTGAAGCGGAACGTTTAACCGGGATCATTGTGAAAGATGTAATATCGGCTGCTGAGGCTGCTGATGCGCTTCATGAGCGTGGTATTGGAACAGTGATCATAACCATGGGCGCAAGTGGAGCATATCTTTCTGATCGCGCCACCGAAATCCAAACATTGATTCCCGGATTCAGTGTGGAGGCAGTGGACACCACTGCAGCCGGAGATGTGTTCAATGGTCAGCTAGCCGTATCCCTGGCTGAGGGCAGGGAGCTTCAAGTAGCCGTAATGGAGGCCCACGCCGCCGCCGCCCTTTCCGTTCAAAAACTTGGTGCCCAGAGCTCCATCCCCCGAAGGGAGGAGACTAATAATTTTCTTGACAGAAAACTATAAAAATGAAATGATATATAGAACCATACTGCTATTTTTGGCTTTGTGCTTTTTTCAGGTAGTGGGATCAGCCCAGTTTTTGCAGATTTCTGAAAACCAGCGTTTCCTGGTCACTCAGAAGGGAGAACCTTTTTTCTGGCTTGGTGATACAGGTTGGGAGATGCTCCACCGCCTCGACAGAGAGGAGATGGAACACTATATGAGAAACCGCTCCGGGAAGGGATTTACGGTGATCCAGACAGTGATCGTTGGGGAGATTGACGGCTTGGCCTTTCCTAATATGGAGGGTGATCTTCCTTTTGAAGAATTTGATCCCTTGCGCCCTAATGAAGGCTATTTTGAGATGGTGGATTTTGCAATAAAGAAGGCCGAAGAGTTTGGATTGGTTCTGGCACTGCTACCCACCTGGCACCGGTACGTATTGCCGGGTTCTCATCCACTTCGCAATAAGGAGGCTGTTTTTGATCCGGAGAATGCCTATGCCTATGGAAAGTTTCTTGGAGAACGTTATAAAGATGCACCCAATATAGTATGGGTGCTGGGAGGGGACTGGCCCGCCGGACCCCAGATTGAGATTTGGGATGCCATGGCCAGCGGCCTAGGTGATGGAGATTCTGCTACCCATCTGATTACATACCATCCCCGGGGACAGCAGTCCAGCTCTACCTGGCTGCACAGTCGGGAGTGGCTCGATTTTAATATGGTGCAGACGGGACACCAGGCTCCCTCTTTCAATGTGTATGACTGGATCTATAATGATTATATGCTAACTCCACCAAAACCGGTGCTGAATGGAGAACCGGCCTATGAGGAGATTGGCATCTGGTTCAATCCGGCCAATCCGAGGCATGACGACTATGAGATCAGGAAACAGGCCTATTGGTCGGTGTTTGCCGGGGCCCTTGGTCACACTTACGGGAATAACAATATCTGGCAGATGAACCGGGATGATGAAAGCAGCAGGATCTGGCCTAACCGCACCTGGGAAGAGGCCCTGGAGAGTCCGGGTGCCGGACAGCTTGGATATCTTCGCAGGCTTATGGAGTCCAGACCCTTTCTGACACGCATTCCTGACCAGGAGATATTGCAGGGTGAGAATCCATCACACGCTTCCGACCACATCCGGGTGACCCGGGATGGCACCATGGGGGCGGATGATGCCACCTATGTAATGGTCTACTTACCTTATTACAGGAGCTTTAGCATCAGTACTGGTGTGATTAGCGGGGAGAAACTAAAGGTATGGTGGTACAACCCACAGAATGGTCAGGCTAAGCTCCAGGGGGTAATTGAAAACAGCGGTGAGTTTAGCTTCTCCAACTGGAAGGATCTGATTAAAGAGGGGCAGGGGGGACCCGATTGGGTGGTGGTGATTGATGATGCCGCTGCAGAATATAAGGCTCCAGGAATATCTAATATGAGATAAGATGAAAAAAGCAACATTACTGATTTTTGGGCTGATCCTTTTTTCGGGTTTGCTCTTCTCCCAACAGAATGAGTTGAAAGTCCTCTTTGTGGGAAACAGTTATACCTATGGCTACAACCTGGCACACATAGTTTCCATTATTTCTGAAGGGACATCCACAAAGCTTATCACAAGAAAATCAACAATTGGAGGAGCCAGTCTTAGGGAACACTGGAGGGGAGGAAGAGAGCTGGAAACCAAAAAGATTATTGCTGAAGGAAATTTTGATATTGTTGTACTACAGGATTTCAGTATGTCGGCCATCCAGTCACCCGATAGCACCTTGAAATATGTGAAGCTATTCACGGAATATAACAGCAGTTTCGGTGCACTTACCTACCTCTTCAATACCTGGGCCCGGGAAAAGGTGCCACAATTTCAGGCTGAAATTGATGAGATATACAGACAGGCAGCCAGAGAAAATGGTGGGGTGAGAGTTCCTGTGGGTGCTGCGTGGGCATTAGCCCAGGATCTCCGCCCAATGGTGGATCTGTACACCTCCGATGGAAGCCATCCAAATGAACTGGGCACCATGCTTTCAGCCTCTGTGTTTGTAAGGGTAATATGCGAAGAACTTCCTGAGGTACTACCTACTCTGTACAGGATAGAAGATGCCTCCGGGGAGACAGTCAGACTGATGAACCATAATCCGGAAGATGCAGAGTTTTGCAGGAGGATTGCCAATGCTGTAACTGAATTCAAATAGAACTAAAAACTATCTTTTTACAATTGATAAATCCATTACTTATGAAAATCCACAAGCTATTTCTGACCAACCTCTTACTGACTTTAACGATTTCCTTATCCGCACAGTTGCAGATAGGCTCCCTGACCACCGACTACAAGACCAATCCCATTGGGATCGATAATCCCACACCCAAACTTAGCTGGATCATCCAGTCGGATCAGAGCAATACCATGCAGGCTAGCTACGAGATCCGTGCTGCATTGGATCCTGCCGATCTGGCAAAAGGAAGAAAGCAAATCTGGAGTTCGGGAAAGGTGCTTTCCTCACAAAGCGTTCATATCAAGTATGATGGCCAGGTGCCGCTTTCATTTCAAAGGGTCTACTGGCAGGTACGAGTTGAGGATAATCATGGAAAGAAAAGCAAGTGGAGTGATCCCGCTTTCTGGGAGATGGGTATAGTAGATAAAGCTGCATGGGAAGCAGATTGGATCACGCCCACCTGGGAGGAGGATATAAAAAAGTCAAATCCTTCCCCTTATCTCAGAAAAGAATTTACACTGGGCAAGGCCATAACAAGGGCCAGGTTGTATATCAGCGCTCAGGGCCTGTACCAGGTTGAGGTAAATGGCTTAAGAGTTGGCAGCCAGGAATTTACTCCCGGATGGACCAGCTATGAAACCAGGTTACAGTATCAGACCTATGATATTACATCTAATCTTGTACAGAATAAAAATGCCATTGGGATTGTTTTGGGAGATGGTTGGTTCAGGGGCAACCTGGGTTGGATTGATGGTAGGAACAACTATGGTGAAAGGCTTGCGGCCATTGCGCAGATTATTGTTGAGTATTCCGATGGAAGCAAAATCATGATATCTACGGATGAAAGCTGGAAAGCCACGACAGGACCAATTCTGGAATCGGATATTTACAACGGGGAAGTTTACGATGCCAATAAAGAGCTGACTGGATGGAGCAAGGCAGGGTATGATGATGGAGCCTGGGAGGAAACCAGAAAGGCGGAGATCTCCAAGGAAAATCTGATCTCTCCTGAGGGTCCTCCTGTGAAGATAGTCAACGAATTGGCCCCCATTTCTATCGAGAAGAGAGAAGAGGGATGGCTTGTGGACATGGGACAGAATATGGTGGGGTGGATCAGAATCAAAGCTTCAGGTATGAGTGGTGATGCTATTACACTGAGACATGCTGAGGTACTTGACAAGGATGGAAATATGTACTATGATAACCTGCGTGCTGCTAAATGCACCAATACCTTTTTACTTAAAGGAGGAACAGAAGAAACTTTTGAGCCCCACTTCACCTTTCAGGGATTTCGTTATGTAATGGTAGCAGGATACCCGGGGGAGCTTACTGCTGATAATATCATGGGAATGGTGATCCATTCTGCCATGGAACCGGCAGGGACATTCGTATGTTCTGACCCATTGATCAACCAGTTACAGCACAATATTGTTTGGGGGCTGAAAGGGAATTTTCTGGATGTCCCTACCGATTGTCCCCAGCGGGACGAGCGGCTTGGGTGGACCGGGGATGCCCAGGTATTTGCACCGACAGCGTGTTTCAATGTAGATGCGGCTACATTCTATACCAAATGGTTAAGAGATTTGGCAGCTGATCAGGACGAGGATGGTAGTATTCCTCACGTTGTCCCTAACGTTCTGGGCCACGGCGGAGCCACAGGCTGGGCCGACGCTGGTATCACGATTCCCTGGGCCATATACCTGGATTACGG
>QMPQ01000117.1 GCA_003648635.1 Bacteroidota bacterium
GAAACAGTTGTATCCCCGCAACGGTAATAGAGATATCTTCTGATATCTTCAAAGTAAAGATCAAAAAGGATTTTAAACTCTTCCTTGTTCACGGGTTCTGCTTCATTTGCTTTACAAAACTAAACAATGTCAATGAACTTTTTTGGAGGGGAGACCAGAATTCAATCTGAAAACTGGTCTCAACCATCCAATCCAAGCAAAACTGCAAACTACCACCAACCCTTATTCTGGTTCATATGTTTATGCTGGCGCTGAAATCCCTTTCTGAATTTCCCATTATTCAGCTCAATCTCTTCGGACTCTCCATCTTTGGTCACCAGGGCAATGTTATCACATTCACCGGCACCGTAGTCGATGGTCATGATTTCATCGGCCCTTGTAATCTCCACAATCCCACTTAAGGGCCAGGTGCATGTGCGGTCGATCATAAGAGGATCAACTGTGGTTTTTGAGAATTTGAGATCACCGTTTACTGTGATGCTACCGCTGCGACTTAGCAGAAGCAGGTCATCTGTCACTTCCGGTGTATCGAAGCCGCTTAGCCATTCCCTCATGCCGGAGAAGTCACGTTCAATGATAAACTCTTCTCCCTGTTTCTCGAAGGTAGTGGTGGAAAAAGACTCAAAGGAGATGACCCAATTGTCATTTTCATTAAGACCGTCATTGGTAAAGGTGGCCGTTTTTGAAATCTCTCTATGCCCCATGGTCAAATTCTCAATTGTCACAATATAGTACGCACCTTCGTTTATAATGGTATCGTGCATGTAAATGGTAACGACTCCTTTTTTCTCAAGACCCATTCTGCCTGTGCAACCTTCACTATAATCGATGGTAATGGTTTTAGGAAACTCATCGCTGTCTACTGATACAGTAGCGCAGGGAGGAAACCCGGTCCCAAAGAAGAGGTGAGATCCGCTCACCATCATTCCGCCCTGGAGCAGATGTCCACCAAACCTGGCGGAGGAAACATCACTTGCGGTGGCTTCTGCCGCTTTCAGATCGGCTACTTCCTCTTCTGCCATAGTTACATTTTCATTAAAGTCTTCAAAGCTTGTTCCCGACTGTTCGCAAGCTGTTATAAAGAGGGCTGCTACAAGCCCTAATGTTATAATCCACGTCTTTTTCATCGCTTATCTTTTTTATTAGTTCTATAAAATTTGTTGACTTTAATCCTATACCGCATAACAGCCGGATTACCCTACCAGAAAAGTGAGTTTTTTGAAAACAAGAATCCCCGGCTGCACAAGCGGCCAGGGATTCATATAGGCTAACTAATCCTAAACTATTTCTTAAGGGATCTCATCAGGAACCAAACCTGAGAAATACTCCGGCTGTAAAATCAAATTGTGCAACGGGTACGTAGAATGATGCTCCGCTCCCGCCGGTACCAAGCCACAAACCACTAAAGCTCATCGGTAATCCCATCCTGGCCTGCAGGCGAATTCCAAGTTTCTCTCCCAGTAATATTTTCGCACCCCCTGCGAGTGCAATGGACATATACCACTTATCAGCAGCATTAACTTCACCATATGATTCCTGCAGGTTAAAGCGTGTTGCTCCAATGGAGAATGATCCAAAGGGTTTTAGAGCATCGGAACCGGTGTTGATTTGCTGCAGACCTCCCACCTGAAAATATTCAGAAGACATATCCAGAGGCTCATAGGCATTGTTCCAGTAGTACTTAATTTGAGTGTCTGAACGATTGTAGGTCAATTCCACAAACATATCTGACATCAATTCAACACTTAAATGGCCCCCATAATTTGGATTATTATACAAGGTATAATCCCCGTAATAGGTCCTGGCTCTTGTATTTAGAGTATAGCCGTAAAAGCCACCGATTTCAATTTGCTGTGCAACAGTTTCTGTAAGGAAAAGTCCTCCAAGAATGAGTAAAAGTAGTACTCGTTTCATAATTTCTTCAGTTTTCGCAATGTTTTCAATAGATTTATTTCTTCAGTAAACAGCAAAGAAAGCGATTTGTTTGAACTAATAGTGTTTTTTTGAACATTTCCAATAGGGTATTCAGGGAGTTGTGCATCTTACTATATGCTGACGTCTTGAAAAACCTTATATTTCATTCATAAAACCTGAAACCATGAAAACAATAGCTCTTATTGCAACATGCTTGCTTTTTTCAATATCCTCCTTTTCCCAGACCCGGGTTGTAAAGGGAAAACTTACCACATTTAATAAGTATCCGGTGCAGAATGTGGAGGTCGCTTCAAAGAAGGCAAAATCTGCAGTGATGACAGACTCCCTGGGTCAGTTTGAAATCGTTTGCAATGAGAAGGATGTGATCCAGATCAAAGCCAAAGTGTTTCAGGCATTGAATAAAAAAGTGGGTAGGGATGATGATTTTGTTGAGGCCAACCTGATTTTCAGGGATACACCCCAGAACCGGGAAATTGCCACCGGCCTTGGCTATATTACTCATGAGCAACTCACTTTTGCCCTGGCCCATATGGCAGATGAAAACAATGATTTTTGCAATTACAGCGATGTCTTTTCACTGGTAAAGGGAAAGTTCCCGGGAGTCCAGGTCAAGCAAAACTCCTTTGGAACAGAAGGTATTTTTGTGAGGGGGGATAAATCAATTTACGGGGATAATGAAGCCATCTACGTGGTAGACGGAGTGAGGGTTGCCGATATATCTTTTATTAATCCATGCGAAATGGCAACCATCGATGTTCTCAAGGACGGAGGAGCAGCACTTTACGGCTCCCAGGCAGCCAACGGGGTGGTTGTCATAGAAACTAAAGGACACCGCCAGATGCAGTAATGAACCCTTTAAACCCCAACTTTATGAAGTCATTATACATTGTAGCAGCACTCATCTTTATTGCTGTAGCTTCTGATGCGCAAACCCGTGTGGTTCAAGGAGTGCTGACAGCTTATAATAAATACCCGGTAGCCAATATCGAGGTAAGTGCCAAGAAAAGTAAAGCTACCACCTTGTCGGACAGTCTTGGAAACTTCTCAATTGTATGCAAAGAGAAGGATCAGATTAAGATCAAACCTGAGACCTTTAAAACTGTGAGCCGGAAAATTGATAAGCATACTGCTGATACGCTCCGGATCAACCTGGTCTTCATGGACTCAAAAAAGAACAGGGATATAGCCATAGGATATGGGTATATGAAGAAGGAGGATCTGACCTTTGCAGCGGAACATATGCAGCAGGAGAACAATGAGTATTGTAGCTATACCAATATTTATGAATTGCTTAAGGGGAAGTTCCCTGGCGTGACTGTGGATGGCAGTGCAGGCTCATACAGGGTATTTGTCCGCGGATCTCAATCGATTAACAGTTCCGATGAGGTGCTCTTTGTGTTGGATGGATCGGCTGGAGCAAGTATTGACGGGCTACATCCATGCAATATCAAGTCGATCTCTGTGATCAAGGATGGCATGACCGCCATCTACGGAACCCGGGGTGCCAATGGGGTTATTTTAATAGATACCAAACGGGGGGATTAATATTTTGAATCCCCGAAGCGGTGCAGCTCTTTTAGCGCTGCTGTTTATTTTCATCTCTTACCAATCTACTGGCCAGTCAGCCCCCCCGGATGAGATCCTCAAGTGGGAAAATGACATTGCTCACTTTGACTCACTAAATCTTGTGGAAATGTCCGATGCCGGAACACTGCTGGTGACCGGAAGTTCCAGTGTGCGAATATGGAACTCCATCCACAAAGATCTTGCGCCCTATCAGGTGATGCAACGGGGGTATGGCGGTGCCAGGATGGCAGATTTTTCTTACTATGCCGATCGAATTATCAAGCCACACCAATTCAAAGCCATTGTGATTTTTGTGGCCAATGATATTGCAGGGGTAGAAAGTGACCTTACTCCGAAGGAGGTGTTTCGGCTTTATAAGGACCTGGTAAAACAGGTTCGGAAAAGAAATCCCGCTACGCCACTTTGTTGGATAGAAGTAACACCCACACCCAAACGCTGGAATGTTTCCCAGGAGATCCAGGAGGCCAGCGGACTAATTGAGACTTACTGTAACAAACATGATGATCTCCATTTCATAAGCACTTTTGACCAGTATATCTCCCCGGAGGGCTTAGCTGACTCGACTTTCTTCAAAAAGGATATGCTGCATCTGAACAGGGATGGTTACTTGCAGTGGGCAGGGATCATCAAGACTTATTTAGAAGAGGCCAGTATCGAGCCCTGATTTCGATTTATCGTCACTCTTCCTATCTTTGCGGAATGGAAATAAGTCGCACTTTACTTACCTACCACAGCCTGACAATTGAAGTGGAGACCAGTCCGGGTGAAGAACTGATGGAACATATGCATCAGACCGTTATGGGACAACCCGGGGGAATGCAATACCACCACACCGACCTGGAACAGAAAATGAAATCTGGCGATGAGAATTATTTTATGTATCTCCGTAAGTCAGGTAAGATGCTGGGATCAGGGGGATTTTGCAACAAACCGACTGAAACAGCCGGTATTGCCCACGACAGCTGGTTGATACGTTATTTTTCTATCAAGGCACCCATTCGAGGGCTCCCTAGAAAGAGGAAATCCAAAGAAGATCTCAAGGACGAAAACAAGCGTACAACAGTACTGGGGCGTTTTATTCAGCCTGTTTTTGCCGATCCTGCTCAGTTAAGAGAGGGGGAAACCCGGGCCGACCAGCCAGCCATTGTATTTGCCATTGTCGACCAGACTAACCTTCGTTCCATGAATTTTAGTGCACAGATGGGACTTGAAACTGTTGGATCAATGGCTGCATTTACTTTCAGCAGATTGCGTCCCCGCAGGTCCAACAGGATTGAAACCGTGGAAGAGAACCAGCGAGCGAACATACTGAAACAGATCAGAGAGTTCTACAAAGAATATACGCTGTTCTATTCAGATAATATTTTTAATAACGACGACTACTTTGTGATTAAAGAGGGTGGAAGGATGGTGGCGGGAATACAGGTCTACCCGGTCACATGGAAGGTTGTTGATTTTGGAAACAAGCTGACCAACAGGGCAGCAAGCTTGTTTGGCAAGATTCCCTCCTTAAGTAAACGGATTAATAAAGATGAGATTAGCTTTCTGGCCTTTGATGCCATCTATTGCGAGCCTGGATATGAAAAGCTGCTATATGAACTGATGGAGGGGGTCCTGGAACGTAAAAAGCACTTTCTTGCCATGATGATGATGGACCTGGAGTCGGATCTTTATGCTCTTTTCAAGGAAAAAAAGAAACTGGGTATTTTGCATAAAATCCAGGGCAATTCATATGCAGATATCAGGGTACGATTTATTCATATGCCCGATGCGGTAAAGAAGCATTTTTTTGACCGGCCCACCTATATTCCAACTTACGATAATTCCTGAATAGATTGTAAACTGGCTACTAAGTTTTAACATTCAGTAAAAAAACCTATTTTGCAGTCATGGAGATTGTTGTCAAACCAGTTTGCTCCAGAAGCGACCTGCGAAAATTCATTCATTTACCTAAGCTTATTCATAAGGATCACCCTAACTGGATCCCTCCCCTCTACTCGGATGAATGGGAGTTTTTTAATGCCAGTAAAAATAAGGCTTACGAATACAGCGATGTGATTTTACTCCTGGCTTACAGGGGTGAAAAAGTGCTTGGAAGGGTGATGGGAATTATCAACCATAAATACAACAAACTACATAAACAGAAACATGCCAGGTTTAACTACCTGGAGACGTGGGACGACAGGGAAGTGTCTGCTGTGTTGATACAACATATGGAGGACTGGGCCAGGATTAAGGGGATGGAAAAACTGGTTGGCCCCATGGCATTTTCGGACAAGGATCCACAGGGTTACATGGTTGAAGGCTTTGATGAGCCTGTATCCATTGCCACCCATTGTAACTTTTCCTATGTAGTAGATCATCTCAAAGCTCTGGGTTTTGAGAAAGATGTTGACCTGGTGGTCTATAAAATCCCAATACCAGAAAAGACCCCGGAACTCTATTTAAAAGTGGCGGAACGGGCCATGCGCAACAATCCAGGTATTGAACTGCTTGAATTTACCAGGCGCAAGGACCTTAAACCATGGATCCGCCCCATCTTCACCCTTATAAACGAAACCTTCACAGAGATCTACGGATTTATGCCTTTTACCCTCGAGGAGATGGATGATTTTGCCAATCGCTACCTGCTGATTATGGATCCCCGCCTTATCAAGGTAATATTGAATGAAAGAAGAGAGTCAGTTGCTTTTGTGATTGGCATGCCCGATATCAGCAAGGGGATCAAAAAATCCAAAGGCTACATTCTTCCCATTGGTATTTTGCATATTCTTCTGGCCGGTCGTCGTACCAGGCAACTGAATCTGCTCCTGGGTGCTATCCATCCCGCCTACCAAAACAGGGGCCTGGATACCATCATGGGCTCGGCCATGCTTGAATCGGCCAGAAAACAGAAGATGGAATATATTGATAGTCACCTCGAAATGGAAAGTAACTCTAAGGTACGTGCTGAAATGGAGTATATGGGTGGAAAGGTGTACAAAAGATATCGCATCTTTGGGAAAACCCTCAGTAAGGTCACAGAAGAGAGCTCCTCAGATAGCAAGTTGAAGCGAGCCAAAATGGAGCAAATGCTACTATCACCCTGTGGCTGATGTTCATATACGCAGAATAGATGTTGTTTAATACGATCGATTTTGCTATTTTCCTGCCCATAGTAGTCATCAGCTACTATCTCATCCCTTATAAGTACCGGTGGGTCTTATTGTTGGCAGCCAGCTACTATTTCTATATGAGCTGGAAAGTGGAGTACATCTTACTGATTGTTGCCTCCACCCTGGTCGATTATATAAGTGGAATCAAAATGGGGCAGTTAGAGAACAGGAGGTCCAGGCTTCCCTGGTTGATCCTGAGCATATGTGTAAACCTTGGACTGCTCTTCTCCTTCAAATATTTCAATTTCGCAACCGAAAATCTGAATCTACTATTCCAGAAAGTGGGATTATCACAAGAGATACCAGCGATGAGCCTCCTGCTTCCAGTAGGGATTTCTTTCTACACTTTTCAAACACTGAGCTACTCCATTGATGTCTATTTCGGGCGACAAAAGGCTGAAAAACACCTTGGATATTTTGCACTGTACGTCTCTTTCTTCCCCCAGCTTGTAGCAGGGCCCATCGAGAGGTTTTCCAGATTAGCACCACAATTGAAGCTTAGACATAAGCTCTCCTATGACAATCTTACCAATGGATTAAGGCTTATTCTCTATGGCTTGTTTATTAAAATGGTAGTCGCTGATAATATTTCAGGAATTGTTGACCAGGTATATGCCCATCCGGAAAATTTCGGCTCCATAGATATCCTGAAGGGAATTATGCTCTATTCTTTTCAGATTTACAGCGATTTCTTTGGATACTCTACCATAGCGATTGGCAGTGCCCTGCTTCTGGGAATCCGGATCATGGATAATTTTAAATCACCCTACCTTGCAAAGAATATTTCCGAGTTCTGGCAGCGCTGGCATATCTCTCTATCCACCTGGTTCAGGGATTACCTGTATTTTCCCCTGGGTGGAAACCGGGTCTCCAAATACAGATGGGTTTTGAATATCCTTGTGGTATTCCTGATCAGTGGGCTCTGGCATGGCGCCAACTGGACTTTTATTATCTGGGGCTTGTTATTCGGGCTGCTCTATATGGGTGAACGTTTAGTGAATGGTGCCTTTAAGCTTCAAAAGGTTCATTCAGCCTATTCAGCTGGCCACATACTGTTGGCCATCAAGACCTTTTTTCTGGTAAGCATACTCTGGGTATTTTTCAGAAGTCAGAGTTTTGAGGGTGCAATTAGCATCTTTAAACTGCTTTTTCAGGATGGACCTGCAAATCCTCAGTACTTATTGATACCTCTAAGTACCTGGATTTTCCTCATGCTCTTTATTGTCAGCGATATACTTCTGTATAACAAACGCTTCGACAGCTGGGTGGGTAGACTGCCCTATCTGCTCAGATGGGTGATTTATGGAGTGCTTATATTCGGTATTATTGTATTTGCGGGGGTGGAGAACTTTCCTTTTATCTATTTTCAATTTTAAGCTGTGATGAGAGAAAGGTGGACTTATATCGTGCTTAAGGCTGTTTCCATACTGGTTCTTTTTCTGGTAATGAACCTGCTGTACAAACAACTCTTTTTCGAAAAGGATCTTCAGCTTTACTCATCTCTCATCAACCTGGTCAGGGATGTACCTCTGGAAGCTGATATTATCTATCTCGGAGAATCGTCCAACAATTCTGCTCGCGAGGACGATTTGGACAAGCGAAAGATTTCCGATTTTATTGCTGATCAATATCCCTGTCTGGCCCTGTACGACCTGACCAAGCCTGCAGCTCATGCCGGTATTTTCAAGGTGTTACTTCAGCACATGCCTGAAGAGAGTGAAGTGGAGACCGTTATTGTCACACTTACTCTGCGTTCTTTTAATGCCCAGTGGATCCACTCTCCACTTGAAACCTCCCTCCGGAAAAGCCTGGTTTTACTAAAGCCCTATCCGCCGCTTTATAATCGCTTTCTTTTGTCCTTCAAGGCTTATGACATAAAAACCAAGGAGGAGAGAGAGGCAGATTTCCAGGAACAATGGCTAGCTGATGAGTTGCATTTTCCTTATGAATTCCCCCACAAAGATGTTCAGAAGTGGGATCGCTGGATGGCATATTCAGGCATTAGGGATAAATCCGGGGAAGTAGACAGAGCCCAAACCGAATTGGCCTGCCATTATATTAAGGCCTATGGATTTCAAATAGATACGCTGAAAAATCCAAGAATGGCGGAATTTGATGCGATTGTGGATCTGGCCAGGGAAAGAGGGTGGAACCTGGTATTTAATCTGATGGCAGAAAACATGGAGAAGGCGGAGCAGCTGGTTGGTGACGATCTGATCTTTCTGATGAATGAGAACAGGGAGCTGCTGCTTAACTATTACCGGGCCAAAGGAGTGCTGGTTGTTGACAACCTATCCGGTGTGGAAGATAGTCAGTTTACCGATCAGAACTGGACCACAGAACATTATGCTGAAAAGGGGAGGAAGGCTATTGCAAAGCGAGTTGCCGCTGCAATGAAGATTTGGTATCCTGACGATTACTGGGAAGCAGGATATTAATTTCCAGCCCAGATTTTGATTACTTGAATGAATCCTGTACTTTTGAAGCTTATTCAAAGGCTTACATGAGGATTATTGGAAATACAACTGTGACCCTGAACCCGCTCTTCTCATAAAGCGGGCCCGTCACAGCTATCCTTTATTCCAACCAATAATCTTTCATCCATGTTTCTTGCCATCTTCAAAACACTTTTTTCAAAAACTTTTTTTCGTGAGTTATTAAGTGATTTACGTGAGTCCTTAGCCGGTTCCGAACGCGATTTCACCAAGATCCCCCTGAGCAAGGCCATCATCCTACTCAGTATCCCCATGGTTTTGGAGATGATCATGGAATCGGTATTTGCCCTGGTGGATATCTTTTTTGTCTCACGCCTGGGAGCTGAGGCAGTTGCAACAGTGGGGATCACCGAATCCCTGATGACCATTATCTATGCTGTTGGGATCGGTCTCAGTGTGGGGACTACTGCGCTGGTTGCCAGAAGAATAGGGGAGAAACGTCCTGAGGAAGCCTCTGTGGCAGCAGTGCAGGCCATTGTCACGGGGATGGTTGTTTCCCTGGCATTCTCCCTTGTAGGTCTCTTTTTTGCCAAGGATCTGCTCCGACTAATGGGTGCCTCGGAAGAGACTGTTCAAATGGGATATATGTACCCGGCCATAATGCTGGGCGGGAACATGGTGATCATGCTCCTCTTTATTATCAATGCTGTTTTCCGTAGCAGTGGCGATGCTGCCCTCTCCATGCGGGTACTCTGGTTCGCCAATATTCTGAATATAATTCTTGACCCACTGCTGATTTTCGGGATAGGGCCCTTTCCTGAACTGGGAATCAAAGGTGCAGCTGTGGCCACCAATATCGGAAGGGGCATGGCGGTACTGTACCAGCTCTACCTGCTGGGGAAAGGGAACCATAGGGTGAAGGTAAGGGCTAAGCAGATTGTAATCAGGGTAAAGGAGATGGGACAACTGATAAAGCTCTCACTGGGAGCCATCGGACAGTATATCATTGCCACCTCTTCCTGGGTTGTCCTGGTATGGGTAGTGACCAGCCTGGGTGAGGAAGTGGTAGCCGGTTATACCATTGCCATCCGCATCCTGCTATTCGCACTATTGCCAGCCTGGGGTTTATCCAATGCTGCAGCCACGCTGGTGGGACAGAACCTGGGAGCCAATAAACCTGACAGGGCTGAGCGCTCTGCCTGGGTGGTGGGGATTTCCAATATGATTTTCCTGGGTCTTGTATCTATCATTTTCATTGCCATACCGGATGCCTTTATCGGATTTTTTATCGATAGTGTAAAGGATCCTGTGGTCATGCAAAGCGGGGTTACCTGCCTGCGAGTGGTTAGTTTTGGATTTTTTGTTTATGCACTGGGACAGGTGATGGTAAATGCCATCAACGGAGCCGGTGATACAGCTACTCCCATCTGGATTAATTTCATTGCTTTCTGGGTGCTCGAGATCCCCCTTGCTTTTCTTTTTACCAAGGTAATGGGCCTGCATATACAAGGGGTATGTTATTCTATCCTGATTGCAGATACTGCTCTGACCCTGATTGCACTGGCTGTGTTCCGGAGGGGGAAATGGAAACTCAAAAAAGTGTAGGATTTTTCGTAGCTTTGGGGAGATATGAATGGATCTCTTGCATATACCAATCTTTACCATAACTATGGTAAGGCCCTTTATGAGTGCTGGATGTTCTATCATTGATCCGGGAACACCCCTCAGTTCCCTATCCACAATCCACTTTCTCTTCCTATACCAGGCATTTTTTAAGCACTTACTATTTTGGTGACAATCTTCGATATAAAGCGTTTTGCTGTCCACGACGGACCCGGAATCCGGACAACGGTCTTCCTGAAGGGATGTCCTCTTCGTTGCGCCTGGTGCCATAACCCGGAGAGTCAGGAGCGGGAGCCTGTTAGCGTAGATATAGTTAGAAAGCTGAATGGAAGGAGTGTTCCGGGAAAAAAGGTATACGGGGAGCGCATGGAAGTAGATCAGGTGGTGGAGACCCTGATCAAAGATATGCACTTCTATGAAGAATCGAATGGAGGAGTAACATTCTCAGGTGGAGAACCGCTGATGCAGCCCGAGGGGCTTGTACAGTTGCTGGAAGCCTGTAAAATGCATGGCATTCATACCACTGTTGATACTTCCGGCTATGCAAGTTGGGAGCTGTTTGAAAAGATCATGCCTCTGACAGATCTTTTCCTTTTCGATCTGAAGAATATGGACCCCGAGCTCCATAAAGAATATACCGGAATGGATAATGGTCCGATCCTATCCAATGCGGATAAACTGCTGGAGATGGGAGCAAGGCTTATTTTCAGGATTCCTGTAATACCGGGGATTAATACCACCGAAAATGAGATCTCAAGAATGGTGGGTTTCCTGAAGGAGCGGGCAGAAAAGATGACAGAAGTTCACCTTTTGCCTTATCATCGCATTGCTGAGAACAAGTACCAGAGATTACAGATAAAGCAAGAACTTGACCATGTAGCTGAACC
>QMPQ01000118.1 GCA_003648635.1 Bacteroidota bacterium
CCGAACACCAATCCGCCACCAATGTTAAACTGGTAATAGCTGGAGTAGCCTGTAACACCGGCACCGGCACCGCCTGTACCAAAATAAAAGCTAAGAGTAGTTTTTTCATTATTTCTCGGTTTAAAGTTTATTTCATTGATACACTTTTGAAGCTTGTGCTAACAAGTTAAATAAAATTCTAGTAGCAAGTTTTGGAGCTCCCTTGTAAAATGATGCTATCTTCAGGATATGAAAGAAAGAGCAAGCTTCCTTTTGCTACTTCTGGCCTTTATCATGCTCCGGGGCTGTGGTGCGCAAAGCATTGAAATCTATGTTTCACCCCATGGGAACGACACCGCAGCGGGCACTTTGAAGGCTCCTGTAAAAAGCCTGCAGCATGCTGCAAAACTGGCCGCGGAGAAAGCCGGGCAGGTACCGGTCACCATATTCTTATCCGGAGGTACTTACCTGCTGACAGAGCCTTTGAAGCTGGGCCCTGAAAATGGCGGGACCGCAGATGCACCGGTTCAGTGGAAAGCCATGCCTGGAGAAAGCCCGGTAATCAGCGGGGGCATCCCGCTAAATAATTGGAAACAGGAAGAAGATGGCAGCTGGTCCACTTCGCTGCCAGAAACTTACCAGGGTACTTTCAGATCTTTTTATGTGAATGGCTTACGTGCCACCAGGGCACGCTACCCTGATAATGCATATTTAAGGATGGGGCAAGCCGGTGAGGACAACAGGACCAATTTCTACTTCAATAAGAATGATATACCTGAAATAAATAATATAGAAGAGCTTGAATTGATCCTTCTGCACGACTGGTCCGTCACGCGCATCCCTGTGAAGTCCATTGACCGGACAACAATGCAGCTTACTGCGGTGGACTCCATTGGTGCACGACTCCCCTTCTTCACCCTCACTCACTGGGAAAACCATCCCCGTTACTACCTGGAAAATGCGCATGAGTTGTGTGACCAGCCTGGAGAGTGGTATGCAAATTTCACCAACAGGAAAGTCTACTACCGTCCTGTTTCTGGTGACAGGATTGATGAAACAACAGGAGTCATCCCCCTGGCCAGAAAGCTAGTTGTGATTGAAGGCAGTGAAAAGCAACATGCTGCTTACATCAGTTTCGAGGGTATTACTTTTGAGCACACTGCCTGGCAGCTCCCCGAGAAGGGATACTGCGGAGTTCAGGCTTGCATGTTTACGGACCGTACAACTAGCAATAGCAATTGGAGCAAGATTCCTGCAGCCCTAGAGCTCGATCTGGTTGCACATTGCAGCTTCGATCAATGCACCATCAGAAATACCGGGGGAACGGGCATCTGGATACGAAAGAACTGTATGGAATGTGAGATCTCGAATAGTCATATTCATGATGTTTCCGGGAACGGAGTAAGCATCGGAGAAGGAAACGATCGCCTCACAGGCGGAAGCCCCTGGTGGCAATCCAGCCCGGAAGAAGTCTCCCGAGGTAACAGGGTCAGCCATACTCTCATTGAACACTGCGGTCGCCAGTTTTACGGTGCCGTGGGAATCTGGTGCGGCCTGGTTGCAAACACAGTGCTAGAACACAACGAGATCAGGGATCTGCCTTACACAGGTATTTCGGTGGGATGGATGTGGACCCCCGAGCCTACGCCCTGCCGTGAAAATACAATCCATGCCAATCACATTCATCACATCCTGAACATTCTCAGTGACGGAGGAGGTATTTACAGTCTGGGGCTCCAGCCGGGAAGCCGGATTACAAATAACCTGATCCATGATGTGCAGGTCAATGCCGGCAGAGCCGAGAGCAACGGCATGTTCCTGGATGAGGGAACCAAGGAGCTGCTAATAGAAAATAACATTGTTTATAACATCGCCCGCTCACCCCTGAGGTTTCATAAGGCAGCGCATCCCAACCTGGTTCAAAATAACGTACTGGTATGCAACGACGGCATATCACCCATCGCTTACAATAACACCCGTAAAGCTGATATCCAGAAAGTCGAAAATATCATTTTGAGCCAGAGCTCTGACTCCGATATGCATAAACTGGAAGAGTTGGTAAAAGAACAATTTACTGAATAACAGAACCGTTATAGTATTTGACATGTATACTAGAACGCAGTAACTTAAAAGCATCTATCATGAAAAAGATAAGCTTCCTGTTATTCCTAAGCTTCTCGGTCCTGGCATATTCTCAGGTTATGACCGAAGACGAGCTCACGGCGATGGTTGAAAGTGCAGAGCAGAAAAGTGCCGGCGCTCACGCAAGCGTTGTTCAACGGACCAGTGAGGACTTTGCTAAGTCTATCTGGGGTAAGAAGGTCCGGTTTAACGAAGCAAACATTATAAGATTCTTCAATCATTCCAGTGGAGAAAAAGTAGCAGGTGGTATCGCTATTAATTCGAGTAATAAGAATAGTTGGAGTTACTCATATGACCAACAAAAGACTGCAGACCTTTTAATAGAAAATGGGGTCAGGGTGACCAAGTCTTACAATACCTTGTGGATCATTGCCAGACAAGAGCTATTATCTGCCGACAACAATAAGGAATCGGATAAAATAACCCTGGAATTATATTGTCCCCAACAAAGATTTCTGGAGATTCTTAGAACCGGGCAGACGCAAAGCATCGAATTCTTAATAACCGGGTATCGTGCAAATACTTCTTCGACTAGTAAAATATATGGTGTCTTAACCGAAGTGTATTTGGAGAAGCAAGTAGTTACTTGTTCAAATGGGCATGAGTTTGATAAAGCCGCCGGGCATAAATTCTGTCCCACCTGTGGCGAGGCATTAAAGTGATCTCTGGCGGACTTGGTGTTCATACAGCATCTCTTATTGTTCCCGATACTCACTTATTTCAAATAGATGGCCATCGGGATCATGAAAGAAACACCTGGTCTCAGCTCCTCTTGCAATTGGAGGTGTAATAAAATCAGCTCCATTTTGCTTTAGTATTTCATAGGATCTGGTACAATCCTTCACACGAATGGTAAAAGAGTGGCTAACAGAATTATTATCCACAGGTGCCATAAAATGAGTATCGGGCTTGTCATTGGTAGGTCCACCAGGGGTCACAAGCAAGATCCAATTACCAAGAAACTCAAGTACCAGGGAGTCACCACCATATTCACGAAATATCTTTGCTCCTAATACGTCAACATAAAATAATTTTGACTTAGCCATATCCGACACAACCAAAATTGTTGTTAATGCAGAAGCTTCAAAAGGATCATTCTTTATGTGCATTAAACGGTGTTTAGATACTGGTGTACAAACATGACAGCCATTGAGCCTTCTCCTACAGCAGATGCAACTCTTTTGATTGAACCATGCCGCACATCACCAGCAACAAATATCCCTGGCAAACTTGTTTCCAGCATATAAGGGTTTCGATTCTGAGTGAAGCTAAAAAACCGAAAGTTTTTTGAGGCTTTCAACAAGAGAAAAGAAAGAAGCGTTAAGATGGAATAGGATATGGGAACTGATCCGGCCAGGTATTCCCCATAGAGATAGTAGATAAGCCCCCAGATAAGTGCTGCCCGACCTATCCATAACGCGGTTACCACCAACACAGATTTTTGAAGACGAACTTGCTCGTCTTCATCATCGATCACCCCCATCCTCTCGACCTTAGAGAGGATATTCCGCCATGGATTAAAGCGCATATCAGAAAATTTTAAAAACTCCTGTGGGTGGGGTGAGCTAAAGGAACATCAACAAATCAAAGATACAAACCCTTGAATTTGTTTAACTTAAAACACAAGGACAATGATATTGTTCAATGAATTGATTTTCAAGTGTATTTATTAATCCTCGATTTCTTTGTCCAGCCTTCTTTTCCCCAGGATAGAAAACAAAGCAAAAAAGAACATCATGATCCCTATGATAGCAACTACAATTATGAGCTTGTCAAATAGTTGTTTGAAAGAGAGTCCGGGACTTTGAAACACATTGTACTTCACATAAGTAAATGCGCTTCCCAGAACTACGAACAGGAGATAGATAAGAAGCAGAGATTTGATTTTTAGTAACCTTATGGGAATTGCCCCAAAGTACAGAAGGGCACTAATAAGAAACAGAGAGTTTACGGTCATAATAATTGCAATATCCTTAAACTCAGAAAGCTCCTGCCCCAGAACAAATTGACGATATAATGCAATTCCCTGCATGGAAAGAATAGTCAGAAAATACATGATGGCTATGATTCTGAGCGCTACTTGCTTGTTACGCTCATCCATATTCAAAAACGGTTTTTTATTTTTTGCTTTCATCCCAGAATAGATCATTTAGTGTTTTATCCAATACTTGTGCAATCTTTATACATAGATTTATTGTCGGGTTATACTTTCCCTTTTCGATGAGTCCAATGGTCTGCCTTGTGACTTCACATAAATCCGCGAGTTCTTGTTGAGACAGGCTTTTTTCCACCCTTGCGACTTTTAGTTTTATATTCTCCACCTCACAAATGTAAGATAAATATTCCAATATGCAATATATATATTGCATATTTCCATTGTAAAGCCCTTTGACGGAGAACCGAACTGTGAACCTCCCCCTTCCTAAAAAAATGAACTTCCTTTGCCTGTAAAGTGTTCTCAATATTTGGAATTTGCAATCAGGGAAGAAATCCGGAAATAAGCCTTATTTTTAAATGATTGATCAATGTGATAAAATGAAGTCCAGGCCTTCCATATGGATTCTGATGTATATCATCCTAAGCAGCACCAGTAATCTGCTATCGGGTCAGGCACCTCAATTCAGCCATTACGGAGTGGCAGACGGCATGTCCCAGAGCGAGATCCTTTGCATTTTCCAGGATTCAGAAGGCTACATCTGGTTTGGAACCCAAAACGGGTTGAACAAATTTGACGGCTACTCCTTCGAACATTTTTTTAACAATCCTGCAGATATCCACACTATCTCCAACAACTGGATCTTTGATATTGCCGAGGATCAGAATGGCATCCTGTGGATAGGGACCAAGGGCGGACTGAACAAATACGATAAACACACCGGGCGGTTTTCAACGGTCAGTCTAGCCGACGACAACACGGGTTCAGAGAACAATTTCATCTATGGCATTGCGCTGGATGAATCCCATATGTATATCAATCAATCACCCACCCTGTCTGTGCTGGACTTGAATACAGGAGCCATTAAATCATACCTGAATACCTTTGAGACCGGCGGGGCACTTTACGACAAAGGTTTTCCTGTGCTCAAATGCAGCAGCGGAATGATTTGGATCGGCTCGGTAAATGGCCTGTGCCATTTCAACCCGGAGGAACAGGAATTTACCTATTTCCACGCTGGCGCACCAGGGACCAACTCCATCAGCAATGGCCATATCACCTCCTTGCTGGAAGACAGAAACGGGAATGTCTGGATCGGAACAGAAGACGGATTAAACATATACCATCCCGAATCAGAAAAGATCGATCAGTACCGACACGATACGAACCTTCCAGGCAGTCTGAGTGATAACTACGTACAAACCATGTTACAGGATCACCAGGGAAACATCTGGATTGGGACCGATGGAGGCGGGCTGAACCTCACTACAGGCCTCCCCCCTGCCGGCACTGCAACATTCACACATTTCAGGAATCTGGCCGACAATAACAACTTCATCGGACATGATATCGTGCTCTCGCTGCTGGAAGACAGATCACACAATCTCTGGATAGGAACCCTTGCAGGGGTCGATAAGACCGATCTTAAAAAGAAAAGCATCACCTCCTATGAGAAATCTGAAAATCCGAATTCGATCGACCTGCTGGATAACGTGATTGCTTCCGTTTTTGAAGATGAGGATCACATGCTATGGGTCGGGACCTGGGGGAAGGGTTTGAGCATGGTTGACCGCAAGACGAACAAATCAAGGCACTATCTGGCCGAGCTTACAGGTGAAAGGCATATTCCGGAGAACCATGTCCATGTTATCTTCAAGGATAGCAAATCCAGAATATGGCTGGGGACCAGAGATGGGGTCAGTATTTACGACAGGCCGGGCCAGCGATTTATCCCTGTGGAACAGTATTTTGATGCACCGGATTTCAATTATTTCAGTAACATCAGGGCGTATTGCATTATCGAGACTTCGGACGACAGGTTCTGGATCGGGACCGGAAACGGAATTTATATCCTGGATACAGAAAGCAAAGAAGGGAAAGTCATTAGGGACGACAGTGAGGGACCGCTTACCATCAGCAGGAACCTGGTCTATTCCCTGCTCGAAGACAGAGATGGTGAAATATGGATCGCTGCATCAAATGGCCTTGACAGGTATGATCCCTCGTCAAACCGATTGATCCATTATGCCAACGATCCCGGCTCGGCCAACAGCCTGTGCGACGACTATACTATTTCTCTCTGCGAGGATCGCGAAGGCCATATCTGGATAGGAACCAGTGTCGGAATCAGCAGGTTCAATAAGTCCGACTCCACTTTTACCAGCCTCTCCATGGAAGATGGATTGCCAAGCAATATCATATACAACATCATTCAGGACAACAATGGCGATCTCTGGTTTGCCACCGGAGCGGGCCTGGCCATGCTGAATCCTGATCCGGCATCGCCAAATGCCTTTATTGTAGTGGATGAATTGCTTGGGAGAGAGTTCAATATTAAGGCTATACATAAAAGTGAACAGGGCGAACTGTTCTTTGGCGCCATGGATGGTCTAATCTCCTTTTATCCCGATTCATTGACTGATAATCATTTCATACCGCCGGTGGCCATCACTTCGTTCGAGAAAGAAAACAGTGGCATCCGGCAATCGCTCAATCCTTATGCAGAAAAGATTGACCTCTCTCACAAGGATTACTCTTTTACCATTGAATTTTCAGCCCTTGATTTTACCGACCCTTCCAAGAACAGTTATTCCTACAAAATGGAGGGCATCTCCGATATCTGGATTGAGATCGGGACCAGGCGATTTGTGCCATTTACCAACCTTCCTCCGGGCGGGTATACTTTTAATGTGCAGGGAAGTAACAACGACGGGGTATGGAATCATGACGGAGCCAGCATTCAAATCACCATTCATCCTCCCTGGTGGAGAAGTAACTACGCCTATGCCTGCTACATCGTTGCATTGATTGTGCTGATCATTCTGATCATCAGGCTCCGATTGGAGAATCTGGTCAGAGAGAAAAGATTGCTTGAAGAAAAGATCAAAGAACGTACCACTGAGATTGCACAGAAAAATATTTCCCTGGAGGAGCAAAAGGAAGAAATTGTGACTGCCAATGAGGTGCTGAAGAAACAAAAAGATGAATTAAATGAGCTGAACGCCATGAAGGATACTTTCTTTTCCATCCTGGCGCACGACCTTAAAAATCCATTTTCGAGCCTTTACTCACTTAGCGCTTTGGTGGTTCAGAATTTTCAGATCCTGGATGAAGAAGAGCAGTTGACTGCATTGAAAAAAATCGAAGACTCAAGCAAACTCATTTACAACCTGCTTGATAATTTGTTAACCTGGTCACAGTCGCAGAGAGGAGATATCGACTACCTGCCTGAAAAATTCTTGCTTTCGAGCCTGATCCATACAAACATCAACCTGCACAAGGTTAGTGCAGAAAACAAGGGGATTCGTACCACCTCAGGAGTGAGCGGTGAATTACACGCCTATGGAGACCGTGAAATGATCAGTACCGTTCTCCGAAATCTAATTAACAATGCCATCAAGTACAGTCACAAAGGAGGGGTGGTAGAAGTAAATGTTGCTGAAAAGGGCGATAAGCTTGAGGTAAGCGTGAGCGATCAGGGTGTTGGAATGTCAAAGGAGGATGCAGAGAAGATTTTCCGCATCGATGCAAAATATAAATCCCCTGGTACCGTGGGCGAAAAAGGCACCGGGTTGGGATTGATTCTGTGTAAAGATTTTGTAGAACACAACAAAGGCCGGATCTGGTGTGAATCGCAGGAAGGATCGGGAAGCACCTTCCATTTTACCATCCCTGCATCCGATCCAGTTTTATGATTGCGTTGTAGCAGCTGTTTACCACTTCCTTCATTTTATCAAAATCAAGGGTCTCAATGGTATCAGATATCTTGTGGTAATTGGGATTGCGAAGAAAAGAGGTGTCACTGATCATGACAGCTTTGTATCCCAGTTCCCAGTAATTCCTTTGATCAGACCTGCCTGCCAACCCATCGCTATTGGGGAACACAATTTTCTCCACATTGATACCTGACTTCTCACTCATCAAGCTGTGTATGGTTTGACTAAATTCCTTGCATTTTTCAATTCCCACAACTACAATATAATTACCAGTATCTGGATAAACTGCTGCCAGTTCCGGCACTGGAAATGTCTGGGAGCCCGGTTCATCAGAAAAATAACCAATCATCTCGTAACAGATCATTCCTACTACATCTGCCCGGCCATCTAAAAGCGATTTTGCATGAATGTAACTCCCCATCTCCTTTGTTGTGAAAAACGGAGCTTCTTCCAGACAGTAGGCAACGAAATCTATTCCATAATCCAGTTCAGGCTGATTCTCTGAAATCATTCTCGCTGTTTCAAGTAAGCCGGCAACTGCACTTGCATTGTCATCCGCTCCTGGTTGGTCACCAGCCACATCATAATGTGCGCCAACGATCAGCCTTCGCTTCTTCTTTTTCTGCCACGAGGCAATGATGTTCTTATATTCATTTCCTTCGGCCTCCCATTTTTGCTCCACACATTCAAACCCACAGGAGACTAATTCATCCGAAATGTATTTGCTCACTTTTCCCAATGAATTCAGATTCAGATAATTTCTGAACGGCCGGATAGAGGTCAGGAAATTTACATCCCTATACAACAAGTTTCTATTTGCTCTTCTCATATTCAAAATCTCAGTCCTATCACACTCACATCGTCGATCTGTTCATTCTTACCACGCCAGGTTTCAAAGGCAGCCAGAACAACACATTTTTGACTTTCCATGTTGTCATCTTGAATCGAGAGGAGTAACTCCCTGAACTTAAAAGCTTTAAACTTTTTTCGATTCTCGCCCCCATATTGATCGAGAATTCCGTCGGAAAATATATATACGGTATCTTGATCCTGGAGTTTAATCACATGATTGGTAAAATCAGTTTCCTCCCAATGTACCCCTATGGGTTGCTTGTCTCCCTTCAGCTCATAAAGCTTATGCACATCATTTTCAATAGATAGATAGGGTTCAAGCTCCTCCCCACCTGCTTGTTCTTTCTTCCTGATTAAATAAAGCGGGTAATTCGCACCTGCAAACTGGAGTTCACGTTTTTCTTTATCAATCAAAACAAAGGCCATATCTATTCCATCTTTCTGGTCCTCAATATTTCCCTCCTGTGCCAGCATGTCCTTTACTTTTATCCTTAAGTTACCAAGTATCTCATTTGGCTTAACAACTTTGGTGCTCTCAAGCTCGTCATTTAGCAAGGTAACACCCAACATGCTCATAAAGGCGCCCGGCACCCCATGGCCGGTACAATCTGCTCCCACAATGACCATTCTGTCATTCATCTCCTTGAACCAGTAAAAGTCTCCACTTACGATATCCCTGGGTTGAAAGAGTATGAAGAGGTCCGAAAAGAAATCTCCAATGTCAGATGCCGGACGAAGAAGTGCAGATTGGATCTTCTGTGCATATGCAATGCTGTCTGTAATGGCCTGTTTCTGGTCCACCACAAGGTCTCTTTGTACAACAATTTGATCCCTCTGGGTCTCAATTTCTTCCAGCTGGTATTCAATCTTATTGCGCTGGGCTAGTATTTCATCTTTCTGTTCGTGGATCTCCCTGGTCCTTTCTTTTACCTGCAGTTCCAGTCTATCTTTTTGATTTTTGATGGCTCTGATCCTGATCAGGTAAAACAGGTAAGCGGATGTTCCAAGGAGCAGAATAACCATGATGCGGAATCCCCAGGTATTGTACCATGCTGTTCGAATTATAAAATCAAAGTTCTCAGCATAACCCCAGATATTGTTTTTGCCTTTTGCCTTATAAATGAACTCATATTTCCCGGGAGGAAGGTTGTTGTAATAGGCCCTGTATTCATCACCTCTGTGGTATGAAGCGTACTCATTACCACTTCCCCTCAGGTAATATTCATATTCCACGGAAGTCTCATCGGAAAAGGACAGGGCGCTAATCTCAAATATGAAATTGTTTTCCCGCTGAGCAAAAGACCTTCCCTTTTCAGCTTGTATACGATCTCCATTGAGAAACAGCTTTTCGATATAACAGACCGGGGCAAAGTTTTGCGTCGATTTGGCCCTGATATTGAAATTGGATATACCATGGTAGGTTCCTACCCAGAGCAGATCATTGCTGTCCAAAAAGAGCCCGCCGGGTGTAATTTCATCACCGCTCAGTCCATCTTTGGTATTGATTGTAAACTCAAACTTCTGATCTTCCGTATTGAAGTAGCTGAATCCCTTGTTGGTCCCAAGCCACAGATAATTTCTATTTCTTGCCGGAAGGATGGATTTGATCATCATAGCGCGATCGAAGGTGCTAAGCTCCATCTGGTCAAAGCGCATATCTTTCACAAGTCCAATACCACAATCAGTGCCTACCCAGATCTTATCTCCCTCAGCATAAAGGGACCATATATTGCATTCCGTCTCCTGCTCAAGTTCAAAATGCTCCCCATCAAAGGCTACGAAACCTGCATTATTTCCTCCTAGCACCTTCCCGTTCACCTCAATAAGCTGGAAAACATTGGCCGTAAATTTATTTTTCAATTCCTGGGGCGGGGAATAGAAGTCGGAGAGGTAATAAATGATTCCATCAACCCCGGCGAGCAGAAATATCTCGCCCTTAGAAGTAACAAAAATGCTCTCCACGCTGTGCAGGATTTGTGTAAAAGGCGTCTGTCTGATGATTTCCAGGGTCCTGCTGTTCACTTCAAACAGACCTTCATTATTGGCCAGCAAGATATTCTGATTGGCTAGCAGAGTGCCGGTAATCTTAGTATTCGCCGATCCAATCCTGGGCGTAAAATCATGCAATATATCTTTATTGAAATAGAAAATTCCGTTGTCTGAGGTGATCCACATTCGTTGGTCCTTATCCTGAAAAACAGAGTAAATGAAACTGTTAATGGTAGCGGGGTAAAAATTCCTTAAGCCCGTAAGATTGGAAAGCCGCTGCAATCCTCCCGAAAACCCAATCCAGATATTGTCTTCCTGATCGATCAGGAAGGAAAGGATCCTGTTATTCATAATTCCGATGTCCTGTTCGTAGATAATCGGTTTCAGGTCCGTAGAAATGACCTGCATAATCCTGGAGTCTGCCACCAGCCAGATGGAACCAAATCTATTGGTGGTGATATCTGAAAAAATATGGATGGGAAAGTCAAGCCTTTCATTCAGGTTATTAAAGCTTGCATTGCTTTTATTATCAAGCAAATCTGAGAGATGCGTAATGAGGAGTCCCTCCCTTGTCGACATCCAAATACTATCATTCAGGTCTATGTAAAGTGAATTACAATCCATATTAGTCAGCTGGCTTATCTGCTCTGTCAA
>QMPQ01000119.1 GCA_003648635.1 Bacteroidota bacterium
CGTCCACATAGACCGGAGCCTTCTCCAGGTCCTTGATCTTATACTCCAGCTGCTCCCACTCATAATTCTCCAGACGGCCCGTCCTGATCTTGTCCGAGGCCAGTTGAGTTTCACCAATAATCAGGCGGTTCACCAGTTGGATGGATGACATCTCAAGGGAGAAAAAGGCCACCGGCCGGCTGTGGTCCACCGCCATGTTCCTGGCCATGGAGAGTGCAAATGCCGTTTTACCCATAGAGGGACGGGCTGCAAGAATTATAAGGTCCGATTTCTGCCAACCGGACGTGAGCCGGTCGAGGCGTGTATATCCCGATGGGACCCCGCTCAAACTATCTTCCCTTTTCCCTGCTTCTTCGATCTGTTCCAGGGCAGTTTTGATCAGGTTGTTGAGTTTTATTGTCTCCTTCTTAATATGCCCCTCAGCAATATTCAGCAGCTCCCTTTCAGAAAAATCCAGGAGGTCATCCACATCCGAACCTTCATCAAAAGCGCGTTCCTGAATATCAGAGGAAACCCGGATCAGCTCCCGCTGTATAAATTTCTGAGCTACAATCCGTGCATGATACTCCAGGTGGGCAGCAGAACCAACACGTGAAGTCAACTGGGAAATATAGACTGCTCCACCAACCGCTTCAAGCTTTTCAGTCTTTCTAAGTTCCTCTGTGACCGTAAGCAAGTCAATGGGCTTCTCCTCCTGGGAAAGTGAGGTTGCGATCTCAAAGATTGTCTGGTTCGATTCCTTATAAAAACTGCGTGGCTCCAGGATATCAAGTACCGAAAGGATGGCATCCCTTTCTAGCATAATAGCACCAAGAACAGCTTCTTCCAGGTCCAGGGCCTGGGGAGGTATTTTGCCATAGTCCATGGCGATGGCGGGATTCTTTTTCGAGGTACTGTAATGTTGCTTAGCCATAAAATTCTGATTTGGGCTGTAAAGGTAAGAATCCACCCACGGCGGTTCTTTGACCCCGCTATTTACTTTTGCACAGAGCCTCCAAAGTTTTAATTAACAAATGTTGAAAAATGCCATACCTTTATGATACATGATATACTTTTCACCTGCCAAGATCAACCTGGGATTACAAATCCTCAATCGAAGAGATGATGGATTTCATATGCTCCGTTCGGTGATGTATCCCACTGGTCTATGTGATATCATCGAAATCAATCAGCTTCCCAGGGAGGATATTCCGCTTAGTTTCTCTCAATCCGGAATCCGCTTTGAAGCCGACCTGAAAAAGAACCTTTGTTTGAAAGCCTGGAATTTAATGGCTGCTGAACGAAATCTTCCCCCTGTAGAGATTCACCTGCACAAACAGATTCCCGTTGGGGCTGGACTTGGAGGAGGATCTTCCAACGCATCCACTGTATTAAACGGACTGAATCTTCTGGCCTCCTCTCCTGTATCACCTGAAAGATTGGAAGATCTGGCCGGACAACTGGGAAGTGACTGCCCTTTTTTTTTGTATGAGTCGGCTATGATGATGGAGGGCCAGGGTGATCTGCTGAGCCCGGTGAATGTATCCCTTAAGGGTTTCTACCTGGTCCTACTGTTTCCGGAGATTCACATCTCCACCGCTGAGGCCTATGGCGCGGTCTCGCCGCACTACCCGGATTTACCCCTGCGACATTTGATCAAAACACCAGTAGACAGGTGGAATGGCAGGGTAAGAAATGACTTTGAAGAAAGTGCCTTTCAGAAACATCCTCTTCTTAAAGAGTTGAAAGACTCCCTTTATAGTTCCGGAGCAAAATTCGCATCCATGAGTGGAAGCGGCTCATCGCTTTATGGAATTTTTGATTCAGCTCCTCAACTTCCTGAAGAGATCCAAAAGTATGTGATCTGGAAGGGCCTAGCCTAACCCATCTCAATAATCAGATGAGATTTGGAGACCATTTCGCCTTCACTCACATGGATCTTCAGCACCACACCATTAACCGGTGAAAGAATCTCGTTTCTCATTTTCATGGCCTCCAGGATTAGTAGCGGCGTACCGGCACTTACCTCATCGCCTTCCTTTGCCATGATCTTCTGTATGTTACCTGGAATGACCGCTACAATTCTCTTCTCATCGGGCTTCTTCCATATCTGCCTGTTCTTGAACTTGGTGGTCAGCCTGGTGGTATACAAAGCACTCCCGATCTCCAGCGATTCCAACCTGGGTTCACTCGAAGAGCTCTTTTTTGATGACTTTTCTTTGTTGCTCATGATTGGCTGTTAAAATGGTGGTATCCCATGTTTTTTTAATGGCATTCCTACGCTCTTCCCTCCTGAAACATCAAGGGCATGAAGCAATGACTTCCTGGTCTCCCATGGTTCGATAACTGAATCGATATATCCCTTTGCTGCAGCCACATAAGGGTTGGCGAACTTCTCCTTGTACTCCTGGACCTTCTGGGCCCTCATTTTATCAGGATCTTCTGCCGTAGCAATTTCCTTCCTGAAAATAATATTGGCTGCCCCCTCAGGTCCCATAACAGCCACCTCTGCATCGGGCCATGCAAGTACAAAATCAGCCCTGAGATGCCTTGAATTCATAGCAATATACCCTCCTCCATAAGCTTTACGGATAATCACCGTGATTTTAGGAACTGTTGCTTCGCTATAAGCATACAAGACCTTAGCACCGTGCCTGATTACCCCAGCATGTTCCTGGTCCACTCCCGGAAGATATCCCGGCAGATCGACCAAAGTAATTATGGGAATATTAAATGCATCACAATACCTGATAAACCTACCTGCTTTGCAAGAGGAATCCACATCAAGCACACCGGCCAGTACAAGAGGCTGATTGGCCACAAAACCCACCGTACGCCCATTCATGGTTCCAAAACCAATCACCATATTGGCGGCCCAGCTCTCCTGGATCTCGAAAAAATCCGATCCGTCAGTTACCGCCCTGATCACATTCCGAACATCATAAGGCTGTCTCTTATCCGTAGGGACAATTTCTGAGATATTATAGTCCTCAAGGGGTTCCAAAACTTCTTTCATGGCCGGAACATCGGTATTGGACCAGGGAAGATAAGAGAGTAATGATTTTATCTGATCAAAACACTCGTCCTCAGATTCTGCAAAAAAATGTGCATTTCCAGTAATTTCGCTATGAACACGGGCACCTCCCAGCTCCTCCATGGAGATATCCTCACCCAGGACAGTTTTGATAACCTCCGGACCTGTAATAAACATCTTGGATATGTTGTCCACCACAAAAACAAAGTCAGTTAAGGCCGGGGAATATACAGCTCCCCCTGCACATGGACCAAGTATTACAGAAATTTGTGGAATTACACCCGAGGCCAGTGTATTTCGGAAAAAGATCTCTCCATAACCCGCCAGTGAGTTTACTCCCTCCTGGATTCTCGCCCCACCCGAATCATTGATTCCGATCAGTGGCATTCGCATTTTCAGGGAATGATCCATGATCTTGGTGATCTTCCGGGCATGCATAAATCCAAGCGATCCTCCAGCCACAGTGAAATCCTGTGCGTAAATACAAACAGGTCTACCCCCAATGGCTCCGGTTCCCGTGATAACACCATCACCATGAAGTTTCTTCCGGTCCATACCAAAGTCTCTCGCCTCATGCTCAACAAACATATCATACTCGTTGAAGGATCCTTCATCCAGAAGTTTGATAATACGTTCCCTGGCAGTCAGTTTCCCCATGGCAACCTGCTTCTGAATGGCCTTTTCGCCACCACCCTGCTGCACCTCTTCGCGGCGCTTCTTAAGTTCCTGAACTTTTTTGTCTGTGGACATTTCTATCAGTTTAAATTAGTGCTACAATCTTACAAAAAAAATGCTTTTCGAAAAGCTGTTTCATAATACATATTGAGCCATGCCGGGCACTCCTACCTGGGTGCCAGTCGCATAAGAAACAGAGCTATAATCAGGAAAAATACGTTGGGTAGCCAGACAGCCGCTACTGCCGGCAATAATCCTCCAATGGCAAACTGTTTGGAAAACTGAGTAAACAAGATATAAGTAAAGCTAAACACCACCCCTATGGCAATTTGCAATCCAATACCTCCCCTCATCTTCCTGGACGATACAGCTACTCCAATGAGGGTCAGGACAAAAGTAGAAAAGGGAAAAGCAATGCGGTTGTGGCGTTCAATCAGATGGGAGGTTACATTGGTCTCCCCCTGCATCCGCTGTTTCGCGATAAATTCATCCAGCTCCTTCAGGCTCATGGTTTCCACGATAGTTAGTCTCATTTTGAAATCATCTGGATGCATGGCAAGGGTAGTGTCAATTTGTTTTCCCTCCTCAATAGTTTCATGAAGACCATCGATGGTACGGATATAGTACCTTCGTGCCCTCCACTTGTTCACGGTGGTATCCCACCTAATCTGGTCAGCAACCATTTTGGAGACCAGTTCCCCTTCCTCAAACTTCTCAATTGTAAACTGATAGCCTACCTTTGATACATTGCTGTAGCTGTGAAGGTATACATATATACCGGGTTCTATCTGCCGGTGAAAATCCTTTGTACTGAAACTGATGGGGCGCTTCCTTACATACCGTTCCTCAAAGTCCAGCTTCACCTTATTGGCACCTGGGATCACCTGGTCGCTCAGATAAAAGGAGACTGATGCAATAAGTACAGCTGAAATAAAATAAGGCATTAAAAACCTTCGGAAACTCATGCCACTGTTCAGAATGGCAATGATCTCTGTATTATAGGCCATGCGGCTCGTGAAGTAGATCACTGCTATAAATGCAAAAAGCGAGGCGAAAAGTACACCGAAGTATGGAATAAAATTGAGGTAGTAATCAAACAGGATGACATTTAACTTGGCCTCGCTTTCAATAAAATCATCGATTTTCTCAGTCAGGTCAAAGATCACTACAATTGCAAGGATCAATGCAATGGCCAAAAGGAAAGTGCTCAGAAACTTCCGGATAATATAGATGTCCAGAATTTTCAGACCAAAAAACCTTATAATCTTGTACTTAAACTTAGTATCATTTTTTCCTTCCATGCAGTGAATGTGCCACTTTTAATTTCTTCAAATGCTTTTTTAACCAGCCAGAGATAGAATGCCAGGTTGTGCAGACTAGCGATCTGCATACCGAGCATCTCACCGGATATAATTAAATGACGCAGATACGCTTTGGAATATTGCATATCTACGAAACTATTGCCAGAAATATCGATGGGAGAATAATCGTCCATCCATTTTCTGTTCTTAATATTAATGATCCCCTCCGAGGTAAACAACATACCGTTCCTTCCGTTACGTGTAGGCATTACACAATCGAACATATCTACCCCCAGGGAAATAGCTTCCAGGATATTAACAGGGGTGCCGACTCCCATAAGGTACCTTGGTTTATCATCTGGCAGTATTTCATTGACCACCTCAATCATCACATACATATCTTCTGCAGGCTCGCCAACCGACAGTCCTCCAATGGCGTTCCCAGCTGCTCCCTTCTCAGCTATGTATGCTGCACTTTCCTTTCTAAGCTCCTTAAAAACACTTCCCTGAACAATGGGGAAGAAAGCCTGCTGATGTCCGTAATGCGGCTCCGTGGAATGAAATTGCTTTAGTCCCCGGTCAAGCCACTGATGTGTCAGCTTAAGCGAGTCCTTAGCATATTTCAGATCGCAGGGCCAGGGTGTACACTCATCAAAAGCCATCATGATATCGGCACCAATTACCCTTTGAGTATCCACAATATTTTCCGGGGTAAAAATGTGTTTAGAACCATCAATATGTGAACTGAACCACGCCCCTTCGGGTTTTAGCTTACGATTGGCTGCCAGGGAGAAAACCTGGTAACCTCCACTATCAGTCAGAATGGATCGTTCCCAGTTAATAAAATTGTGCAGGCCACCGGCTCCTTTCACGATCTCAAGACCTGGGCGCAGGTAAAGGTGATAGGTATTGCCAAGAATGATGGGGGCATCGATATCGTTTTGCAACTCCCGCTGATGTACTCCTTTTACAGTGCCTGCGGTACCCACTGGCATAAATATAGGAGTCTGAATCTCAGAATGATCTGTAATAAGTTTGCCGGCCCTTGCCTTACTACCTTTGTCCCGATGTAAAATTTTAAACTCCATTGCTTATCCTGAGATCAGCCAAAGATAAGCAATTGTTGAAAACCTGCTTTTTCTTTTCCCTAATTGGCAGCTAAATTTACAGCTGCATGAATATTAGAGATTTTATCGACGGGACTCTTCTTTACCAGTGGATCATACTTGCCTTTTTCCTGATAGCCTTTCTGGTTCAACTGGGGATCTATCTTTTTGTTTTTCTGAGGGTTCCGCTTTACAGTAAAAAAAAGAAGAGAGCTAAATCCCCGGGGATATCTGTGATCATCTGTGCGAAAAATGAAGAGAAGAACCTGAAGCTCTTCTTACCTCAAGTCCTTCAGCAGGAGTATCCGGACTTTGAAGTGGTGGTCGTAAATGATAGTTCTACCGACAATAGCGAAGAGCTACTCATGCAGCTTTCCGCACAATTCAAGCATCTACGTTATACCTCTATCCCGGCAGATGACAAGCTTAAACGGGGAAAAAAGCTGGCACTTACCATAGGATTGAAAGCAGCCTCTTACGATCATGTCTTGCTGACCGATGCAGATTGTTATCCTGCCAGTGAACAATGGCTGAAGCTGATGGCCTCAAATTTTTCAGGCGATCATAAGTTTGTTTTGGGATATGGTGGATATGAGCGAAGAAAAGGCTTACTCAATAAACTTATCCGCTACGAAACAACTTTTACAGCCATACAGTATCTCTCCTATGCCATTAAAGGGAGGCCATACATGGGGGTGGGACGTAATCTCGCTTATGAAAAAGCACTCTTCTTTGATAACAAAGGATTTGCGGGACACTACCACCTTTTATCCGGAGATGATGACCTGTTTGTTAATGAAAATGCCACCAGGCTTAACTGTGCGGTTGAATTCTCCTCTGAGAGCCATACACTGTCTGTGCCGGAAACCACTTTCCGAGCCTGGATCAAGCAGAAAAAGAGACATCTGTCTGTCGGGAGTCATTACAACCCTGGTTCCAGGATCAGACTGGCCAGCGAATGGATCAGTCGGATCATCCTCTATATCACGCTGATCTGGATCTGTGTATCATCAAGCTGGAGCATACCCGTTGGCATATTATTTGGAATGTTACTAATAACCCGGCTGGTCATATTCAGAATGGGAATGCGCCGCTTGGACGAAAAATATTTATTATTACCTTCGCTGCTGCTCGATCCGATTTTCCCTGTACTTATGGGCGCTATTTGGTTAAGTAGCAGATTTGAAAAAAAGTACCAACCATGGAGATAAATACCAATCTTTCTCTTAAAGCTCAGCAGGACGTTGAACTGGTCCAAAAAGCCAAAAAGGGCGACCAGCTTGCCTATGCTGAATTATTGGGAAGGTACCGTGATGCGATCTATTTCATGCTGCTAAAAATGGTAAATAGCCCGGTAGATGCTGAGGATCTTACCATCGAAGCTTTTGGAAAAGCTTTTAAAAACATCGATCAGTACGCTCCCAATTTTGCATTTTCCACCTGGTTGTTTAAAATAGCAACCAACAATTGCATCGATTTCATTCGGAAAAAACGGGCCAGTCATATCTCTCTCGACCAGACCATTGATGGTGAGGATTCGCTTGCCCCTTCTACCCTGATCCAGTCAGACGATCCGGATCCGGAAACCTATTTGATTAATAAACAGAAAATCAAGCATATGCGAAAGGTCGTCTCGCGCCTGAAGCCCAGGTACAGACAACTGGTTGAATTACGCTATTTTAAGGAGTACTCCTATGATGAGATTGCGGTAGAACTTGATATTCCCATAGGCACCGTAAAGGCACAACTCTTCAGGGCCAGGGAACTGCTTCTCAATATCATGAGCAGGTCCCAGGAAAAGCCTTAATAGCCGGTTCCGGAGACCCTTATGGACCTGATACTAAAATATTTCCCTGAGCTCACCTCCCAACAGATCAAGCATTTCGAACAATTGATGCTGATTCTTCCCCAGCTCAATGAAAGGGTGAATGTGATCTCCAGAAAGGATATTGCATACCTGGAAGAGAGGCACATTCTGCACTCACTCTCTATTGCAAAACTTCTCCGTTTTGACTCCAATGCCAGGGTGCTTGATGTGGGCACCGGAGGAGGTTTTCCAGGGATCCCGCTTGCTCTAATGTTTCCTGAAGCTTCCTTTACACTGGTAGATTCCATTAGAAAGAAAATAAGCCTTGTTAGTGAGATCGTGGAAGAACTGAATTTGAAAAATGTCACCCCGGTGAATCAAAGAATGGAACAATTAAACCTGAAGGCAGACTTTGTTGTTTCAAGGGCCGTTACCGCATTTCCCAAATTGCATCTGTGGACTCAAAAGCTTATTGAGCCCGGCAGCGGCCAGTCCATGCCCAACGGTCTGATCTCTCTGAAAGGCGGAGACCTGAATAAGGAGCTGATGCCATTCAAACAACAAGTAGAAGTCTTCCCCCTTTCAAGCTGGTATGAGGAGTCGTTTTTTTCTACAAAAATGATTGTATATCTAAAAAAATGACTTACTTTTGCACCCTCAAAACATAGAATTATGAAGCGTACATTTCAGCCATCCAACAGGAAGAGAAAGAACAAGCATGGGTTCAGGGAGCGGATGTCTTCAGCCAGCGGACGTGGCGTGATTGCAAAAAGAAGGAAGAAAGGCCGTAAGAAGCTGACCGTTTCCGATGAGCCAAGGCACAAAGCATAAAGCATAAGCTTTTTTACTCATTATGAATAACTGACCGATCCCCGGTTGGTTATTTTTTTGTCAAGTTTTTTATAATAAACATTACCTTTGGGCAAAGCTCGAAATATGGATTTCTTCAGGTTTCTTCTTACAAAAAAGTTCTTGCGACATCTGGGGCTGGCAGTGGCCATTTCCCTGGTATTGCTATTGGGAACCCTGCTGTGGCTTAAAATATACACCCATCACGGGAAGACCATCGTAGTCCCCGATCTCGCAGGCCTTACCATGGATGAGGTGGATGATGTAACATCCTCCAGGCACCTGAGATTTGAAGTGGTCGATTCGGTTTTCTCAACGGAGATGCCAAGGGGAACAGTGATAAAACAGAATCCTAAGGCCAGATCAAGAGTTAAAAAGAACAGGAAGATATTCCTGACCATGAATGCCGTAAATCCGGAGATGGTCTCCATGCCCGAGCTAATTGGGCTCTCCTTCCGGCAGGCCAGACTCGCTTTGCAAAATGCGGGGCTGATTCAGGGTACCATCCAATACAAACCCGATTTCGCGAAAAACAATGTGCTACAACAAATGTACAACGACTCCGTTATTAACGGTGGAACCGTAATCACCAAAGGAGCGGTTATAGATCTGGTTCTGGGTATGGGGCTAAGTAGCAAAACCACCCGGGTACCCGACCTTGTGGGACTGGGATTGGAAGAGGCATCAGCGATTATCTCTGATTACTTTCTAAATCTCGGAGCCCTTACATATGATCTCAGCTTTGAAGAAGCTGAGGATAGTGCCGGAGCTTTCATTTGGAGGCAGTATCCGGACTTCGATGAGTTTAAAAGATTGAACATGGGCATGGAGATGGATATCTGGCTCACTTTAGACTCCACGCGTATGCCTCAGGCCGATTCGACTCTTGGTGATGACATAGAAAGAATGGATGAATAGAACCGGATGCGTTTTAGTCTCTTTCCTGTTCTGTTTCCCTGGGGTTCTCAGGTTACAGGCACAGGAAGTCATTACTCCTCTTCAAAGCAACCCAAGGGCTGCTGAACAATACAGGGATTTTAGCAGCGCCAAAAAATCTGCCAAGGCCGTTCTGTTGGAACTCCCCTTTTTTGATGATTTTTCAAATAGCTCTCTGATTGCTGACACCGGGAGATGGAGCAATGCTTATGCATTTGTGAACAACAACTTCTCTGTCAATCCCGTCACCAACGGGGTAGCCACCCTGGATGCTCTGGATGAAGTAGGGTCCATCTATTCCCACGCGGTCATATCATCGGGTACTTTTGTTGCCGACAGCCTTAGCAGTCACCCCATTAACCTGGCCTACCCTGCGTCGGACAGTATTTACCTCAGTTTTCTTTATCAGCCGGGTGGAATTTGTGACCTGCCGGAAGAAGACGACTCGCTGATGGTCGACTTCTATGCAAGTGATTCAAGTGAATGGATCAATGTATGGCGCATTCCCGGTTCGGAGCTTCAGCCCTTCAAACATGTGATGATCCCGATTACCGATAATCGCTTTCTTACAAGTGAATTCAGGTTCATGTTCAGAAACAGGGCGAGTCTTCCAAGGAACAGTGAAACACCGGACAAACGGAGCAATGTGGACTACTGGCATGTGGACTATGTGCGATTAGACAGAAACAGATCTGCTGGCGACACCATTCTCAGGGACGTAGCTTTTAACACACCGCTTAGTTCCATTTTTAAAGAGCTTAGCGCTGTTCCCTGGTCCCATTTTGAATCAGCCTACAATACAACCCTCTCACCAGAGGTATCGGTCCAATACAGGAACAATGACTCCATTGCCCGTAATGTAACCCGTTCCCTGACCATCATGGAACCACTCTATGATGAATCAGAGCTCATCGGCATCCCAACAGCCCAGGATATCCCGGCCCATGAGGAAAGGATTGTTGATTTCGCATTTCCCTATGATCTGGACTTTAACAGGGGTGATTCTGCAGTGATCAGGTTTAAAGCGGCCCTCCGCACCGATGTATTTGATCCCAAGGTAAATGATACGGTGATTTATGACCAGCTGTTCAGAGATTATTACGCCTATGATGACGGAACCGCAGAGGTGGGCTACGGACTACGTGGCGATGGCACTGAAAATGGAATGGTCGCCATCAGACATTACTCCTACGAAGCTGATATGCTCGGCGGAGTATACATTTTCTTTAACCAGGTATATGACTCGCTGAACGCAAAGGAGTACACCTTTAACCTGATGGTCTGGAACGATTCTGATGGCTTCCCGGGGACTGTTGCCTGGGACGATGAAACCATATACCGGCCCCGCTATACACCCACTTATACAGGCTTTGTTAAATATGAATTTACGGAGCCGGTTCCGGTTAACGGACCTTTCCATGTGGGGTGGAGACAATATAAGCCCTATACACTCAATATGGGGCTCGACAAGAACAGTGATCCGGAATCGCCGGTTATGTTCTATAATATGGGCACCTGGATCACTTCTGAAGCACCAGGGATGGTGCTCTTCAGACCCTATTTGTATGAGCCTTCCACCGGGATTGACCAGCCTGTTGCTTCAGATCTTAAAGCGTTGAAACTCTATCCCAACCCAGCCAGTGAACAAATCTGGATAGAGGTCCCTTCAGGTTTAGAAGGGCAAGATATCCCTGTATA
>QMPQ01000120.1 GCA_003648635.1 Bacteroidota bacterium
GGTCCTTTACAATGACATTGTTGAAGGATTTAATGATCTCCTGCTGGCTTAGCCTCGCACCCATGGTAGAGTAAATAGGAGATAGAGTGTCGGCTGTGGCCGATTTGAGGGATCGTGCGCTGTAGACCAGGGTTTCGCTCTTCATATCGTCCTGGATGGCGCGTTGAACGGCCAGGATCCTGTACAACTTATTTACATCGATCAGGTGGGGAGAGTGCGTAGTGTAGATAATCTGAATCCGCTCTTTAATATCATCAAATACCTTTAATACATCCTCCTGGGCCCTTGCATGAAGGCTAACCGCCGGTTCATCGATCAAAAGCAACTTGTCGCGCTTGCTTTTATCCATGGCAGTAGCCTTTAGTTCCAGGAAGAAGGATAGAAACCACCTTACCCCGCGACTACGCTGTTTGGGATATAGTCTCTCCTGCTCATCTTTAATCCAGAACTCCAGATAAGGTTTTCCGCTTTTTTCCGGAATGGTGTGGTCGTAATGGCTTAGCTCAAAATTTATCTTGATCTTATTTTTCTTCCCCACATTCTGTCTCCAGAAATCCTGGAAATTAAGCGTAAGTTCCCCATTCAGGTTCTCAATTTTTTGCTTCAGGATTCTGCTGGAGGGTTGCTGAAAGAAGGAGTACTCCAGTCCTGTGATAGTCAGGAAATTAATTGCTGCTTTATAACCTTCTGCCCGCTTGTTGGCGCGGACTATGTCTTCCAGGTCGATGCGGTTGGGGAGAAGTGAAGAGAAATCTTCGAACATTTCGAAATCGGGAAGGATTTTAAATATCTCTTCTGCCAGTTCGGTGGAACTGTAGAACTGCTTTACCGAATCTACATCTTTCCGGGCTGCTTTCACTGCGCTATCAATGGACATTCCCTCAAACACATGTTCAAGCGCCAGCAACTGGATACGCTGCGCATCATTCAGTTCACCAAGCTCATCTTTATACTTCTCAATATCGGTCCTGTATATCTCCTCTTTTATCTCGGCAGCACGCTGTTCTCTTTCTGCAGAGTACATACCGGTCATCTGAAGCAATTGTTTAAGTTGCTCCTGTACAAGGCCCAGTGCTTCTTTTTTCTCAGCACTTTCCTCCTGGATATCCATCAGCTTCCGGCTCACCTCACTTTTTTCATCCAGTGCCTCCAGGATATCTTTCTTTTCCTCCTGCTTTGATTTTTTTTGTTCAACGGTCTCTTTCAACTTCTGGAACATTTCCTCTTCCAGTGCCAACTCCTTCTTAAGTTCCTCTTTCCGCTTCCTGGATGGAAATTTCCTGATGTTTCTCTTGATTTCATTCATCCTGAGTCTGACCGTTTCCACCTTCTCAGTGGTCCACTCAGCCTCTTCGTTTATTTTGTTCAGTTTTTTTGATGCAGTTGCAATATCACGGTTCAGGTGCTCCAGGTTCTCCATGACCTTTATTTCCCTCTTAAGGAATTGGTCGTGAGTTTCATTGTACACTTCCTGCAATTCATCGCCCATCTCTATAAGTGAATCTATATCGTCTTCCCACCTTCTGGAAAGGGAAATGCTATTTACAGTAGTAATCAGCTTGCGAATTTCCGGATTCAATCTCTTTTTATCCAGATAGTTCTCTATATCGGCAAATGCGAAGTTAAATTTGCAGGTTACCACTGGCAGCGAGAGGTCGCTTCTAAGCATATCTTCAATTAGACCTCCATCGTGAAAGGCCTTAAGAGCCTCCAGTATTGATGTTTTTCCCGATTCGTTCTGACCGATCAGGCTGGTGATGTTGTCATGGGCCAAAGTATGCCAGCCGGTATCCACTATGGATCTGAAATTCTGAATTCTAAAAGAAACCAAATGCATGTTCCTGCTTTATATAAATCTAATTCCGAAAATCAATATGTCGTCCACCTGGAGCTCATTTCCTTTCCAATCCGCCATTACGCGGTCCAGCTCTTTGCGTTGCTCCTCCATGGTCATATCCGATATACGGATCAGTAATTCTCTAAACGGGCCATATTTGAATTTCTTGTTCTCTGGCCCGCCAAACTGATCGGGATATCCATCGGAAAATAGGTATACGATATCGCCCGGTTTAAGTTGCAGTGTATGATTGGTAAATGAACTTTCTTCAATGGCATCGATACCCACCGGCATTTTATCTGCCTTAATTTCAGTAAGCACCTTTTTGCGGATGTGGTAGAGAGGGTTGTTAGCTCCCGAAAATTGCAGTTCGCCCGATCGGGGGTGTAACACACAGAGGGCCATATCCATGGCATCCTTGTTTTCCAGTTCGTAACCCCGTTGGTGCAAGGCTTTCATAACCCGTTCCCGAAGGAGGTTAAGAATCCTGCTGGAGCGGATGGGCCCTCTAATGCTGAGGATCTCGTTGAGGAAGGAGATGCCCATTATACTCATCAAAGCGCCGGGTACGCCATGCCCGGTACAATCGCCGGCAGCCACCACGATATAATCTTCCTTCCGGGAGCAATAATAAAAATCTCCACTTACAATATCCCGTGGTTGATGGAAAATAAAAAACTCTTTCAGCATATTCTCCATATACTTCTGGCCCGGCAGAACAGCCCTTTGAATGAAGCTCGCATATTTGAGACTTGCCATCAGTTCCCTGCGTTGATCAAGCAGGTTTTCCATGGATAGTTTTTGTTCTTTCAATCTCCTTAGGTTTTAGTCAGGTTCTTACTCCGGCAGAGCCACATCAAAGATGCCCCCTTTTACAATATAACAGGGCGAGCCACACTCTGCATTGGCATTATAGAGCTCCATATTATCAGCATCAAAAGCCTCAATTATTTTATCCCCTGAGCGATATGTAGCGCGGACCGTGTAGTTGCTGTTCATTTTCGAGTAGAGATAAAACTCTTCAGTGGTGGCGGTATCCTGCCAGTCGATCACTCCCTCCTCATAGTCACCCCGGTAAAATGTCAGCGGTACAGAATCATTCTCAGCATTGATGGTAAGATTGATAATCAGGTTTGCACTATCAGGCGCATAGCCATAACAATCTCCACAATCGATCGACAGCATCCAGTCCTCTGGTTCACAGGCCGTAAATTTGCCCGAAACCAGTACCAGCAGTGCAGCTGCCAGGAGCCTAGTATGTAATTTCTTTCTGAACATTGGGATTTCTCCGCTTTAAAATTCTGAGGAACAGGGTAATATTTATTTTCCATGCCCCTTCCAGGAGTGTGCCATAGGTATACCGTTCGGCCCCTGCTTTTATTCCGGCAAAATTCTTCTTCATATACAGGCCAGCCGACAGGGCAAGAGAGTACCTGGCTTTCTCATTCTCACTGACTCCCTTATGGCTCGGAAAGGAGAGCATTCCATAGAGTCCGCCATATGCTCCATATTCCATTCCTGATTTGTCATGCAGGAAGGCGAAATTCTTTCCCCCTCCCAGAGTCCACACCCAGCGCGTCTCCCTGTATTGGTGGATCAGCAAGTCATCGATTTCAAGCTGTACTTTTCTGATTATGGGACGAAAATCTATTCCGCTTTCAACAAAGTACCCAAATTTACGGTCCACCACCGAAAAACGGATCTGCATCATATGTTCATTGCTTCGGAAGGAATTGCCCCATCCCAGGTTGTACTCCGTAAAACTGGGCTTGGGAGAGGTGGTGGCTCCGGCACTTTTTAAAAGCTTTAGCGCTTTGTTACTGCCTTGCTGACGGGCCAGATCGTAAAGAGTTTCACCCGATTTGAGCGTGTGATTTACATTGGCACCACTATCTATCAGTAGCTTGGCAATGGTGTCGTATCTGAAGAATACTGCATGAACCAGGGGGGTATAGTTCTGTTTGTTGACCCTTTCCAGCGCTGCTCCTTTTTCGAGCAACAACTGACTTATGGGGAGATTTCCCTGTTGGGCGGCTATCATCAGGGGAGTGTTAAGTAGCTCGTCGGCACCATCCGGATCAAGTCCGTTCTGCAACAAAACGTCGGTGGTCTCCAGGTTGCCGAAATAAACAGCTGTCATTACGGCCATATTGCCATCCCTGTCGCTTATGCTGTCGGATGCACCATAATAGAGAAGAAGATCAGCTATCTCATAGTCATTTATGGCCGCTGCATAAAGTAGTGCAGAACCCTGGTAGCTATCACGATGGTCAGGATCGGCCCCTTTTTCCAGCAGGAAGTGTGCCACATCAAAGTGCCTGTTGAACACAGCTATCAGCAGGGGAGTGGTCCTCTCCGCATCGCTAAAATCCAGGCTGGCACCATTCAATACCAGCATTTTGACCATTAGTACATCGCCACTTTCAGCGGCAAACATCAGAGCAGTCATTCCCCCTTCGGCTACGGCATTGGGATCAGCACCCCGTTCAAGTAACAGCATTACTGCATCGGGATTCCTTTTTAATACGGATTCAACCAGATTCCAATCATCTTCCCCCGCTTTGAAATATGTTGTATCCAAAGGTTCATCCAGAGCCTCCTCCTGAGCATAGATAGCAGGACCCCCAAGAGTGATCATTAGTACTCCTGTCAGCAATAAGATGCTTATCCGGATGCTAGCTCTCTTATCCACCTTTGCGTTTTACGTTGAATCCTTTCTCCTGCAGCAAAGTGAACACCCTGTCTCTGAAATCACCCTGGATCAGAATGTTGTGATCACCAACAGAGCCTCCCACACCGCAGCTGCTCTTCAACTCTTTGGCCAGGGTTTTTAAATCATCTTTGCTCCCTTTAAAACCTTCTATCAGGGTGACTTTCTTTCCTTTACGGTTTTTCTTATCCAGGCTCACATAAAGCACCTGCTTCTGTGGTGCAAGAGTCTCCGACTCCTCCTGATCTCCCGATTCATATTGAAAATCCGCATTGGTCGAATAAACCATGCCCAGGCGTTTTTTCCAGTCATTTTCCATGCTAAGGCTTTGGACGTTTAATGATCATCTCTTAGTTGCCCAGTTCCAGTTGGTTACGCACCAGGTTGAAATAGTGCCCCTTCTTGGCTATAAGGGTATTGTGCTTGCCCTCTTCAACTATACGGCCCTGGTCAAGTACAATAATCTGGTCCGCGTTTTTCACGGTGCTCAGGCGGTGTGCCACAATAAGCACGGTTTTACCCCTGAAAACCAGCTGAAGATTATCCATGATTCGCCTCTCATTATTGGCATCCAGTGCACTGGTCCCTTCATCCAGGAACAGGAAGCCGGGATTCTTATAAATGGCCCTTGCAATAAGGATCCGTTGCTCCTCACCTCCGCTGAGGGTAAGTCCCTCCTGTCCGACTACGGTATTGTAACCCAAGGGCAAGCGGTCGATAAAATCATCAATACATGCCATCTTGGCTGCATATAGCAGTTGTTCGGCCTTGATTTCATGTTCCCCCAAAGCAATATTCCTGGCTATGGTGTCGGAGAAGATGAATCCATCCTGCATGACCACGCCGCACTGTCTTCTCCACAGGTCAGGCGACATCATCTGAATATTCATATCTCCAGCCCTGATATCTCCCTTGGCTGGCGGATAAAATCCCAGCAATAGCTTCAGCAGTGTGGTTTTTCCACTGCCACTGACCCCAACCAGCGCTGTAATCGTATCTTTTTTCAGGATTAGATTGATATCTTCCAGTACATTACGTTGAATGGCACCCGGGTAGGTGAACTCCAGCTGATTGACCGAAAGCTTCTCAATAGCAGGAAGTACAGTGACACCGGTTTCCCGCTGATATTCATCTTCAGTTTCATGAATTTCCCCCAATCGTTCCAGGCTGATCTTGGCATCCTGTGCCCGGTGAAAGAAGGAGATCATCTGTTCAATGGGCCCGTTTAGTTGTCCGAGTATATACGAGATCGCCAGAAGAGTACCAAGGGTCAAATTGCCGTTTAGTACCGCGATGGCAGCCGTAACATTGATGAGAATGTTTTTGGTTTCATTAATAAATACACCCCCTGCTTCCTGGTATTGGTTTAGAGAGAGCGATTTCATATTGATCCGGAACAGGCCTGCCTGGATGTCTTTCCATTCCCATTGGCTGGTTCTCTCTGCATTATTCAGTTTGATCTCCCGGATTCCATGAATAATCTGAATCAGCTTGCTCTGGTTTTCGGCCATTTTCGAAAAGTACTTCTGGTCCAGGACTCTCCGGCGCTTCATAAAAACAAAGATCCAAAGGAAATAGAGCAAGCCGCCGGCCAGGAAAATCACCAATATTTTCAGGCTGTATATGGCCAGGATGATGGCAAAGACCACCAGGTTAAACATGGAGAAGAGGATAGTGAGTGAAGAGGTGGTCATAAAGGTCTCGATCCTGCGGTGGTCACCGATGCGCTGCAGGATATCACCGGTGAGCTTGGTATCGAAGAATCCCACAGGGAGTTTCATCAATTTAGAAAGGAAATCGGAGATCAAGGCAATATTCACACGCGCGCTCAGGTGAAGTAAGATCCATCTTCGAATAAAGTCTATTCCCATCTGGGAAATGATCAGCACAAACTGGAATAGAAGCACCAGGTAGATGAAGGGAAGATCCTGGTTGGTGATCCCAAAATCCACCATGGACTGGAACAGGAAGGGGAGCAGGAACTGGATAATGCTTCCTATAATCAAACCCAGCAAAAGGTGATATACATAGCGCCTGTAAGGGGCCAGGTAGCGGCTCAGGTAGCGGAAACCGGTTTTCTTAACAGGCTCGTCTTCCTGGTTAAGAAAATCCGGGGTGGGCTGAACCAGCAGGGCCGAGCCTTTGGCTTCTCCATCCAGGCGAGTACTTATCCAGGACTTCAGGAAGTCTTCTTTGGTGTAGACGGTATGTCCAAATCCGGGATCGGCAACATATACCTTATCCTTGCGGATCTTATATACCACCACAAAATGTTTCTGCTGCCAGTGAACTATCACCGGTAAGGGTGCTTCCTCCTTAAGACGTTCCCAGGTAAGGGAGACCCCCATGGTCTGCATGCCTATGTCTTCAGCGGCTCTTGCAATCCCAAGCATCGATACTCCTTCTCTGGTCAGGTGAGATTTTTCCCGGAGCGTTTGAAGTGTAAAGTGTTTTCCATAATAACGGGCCACCATTCTCAGACAGGTGGGTCCGCAGTCCATGGCGTCAAGTTGCTTATAGAAAGGGAATGAGGGCATATGTTAGATGACTTATGCCCCCTAAATTAAGAATTATTTTAACAATACCTTTTCCAATTTTATAGCATCATTCTGGTAGGGTCCCTCCTGTTCTGTTAATGGATGAAGCTTCTCCAGTGCAGCTTCCCGACTATCTGATTTAATGAGTGCCAGGGTCGAGTACCAGCTTATGCTTTGATCCAGCATATCCGTAGGAGCAGGCTCTTCCGTGTTGATCAGTTCCATTACCAGCTGCTGGCGGTCCAGCTCCATGGCTGATAGCAGGTAGAAAAGCAGGATCAGTTTATTGTCTTTGTCCTGAGCGAGCCGTTCTGAGAGTAATTTCTTAGATTCCAGATAGTTGCCCTGGCGGTATTGAATAATCCCGGGTTCGGATTCTCCCCGGGTAGGCTGGTAATATGCAAGCACCACCGGATCCTTAGTTGGATGATAGTATCTGGCAAGCACTCGCTCATTTCCCGGAGGTCTCAAAAGAATAATAAGTAAAATGGCCAGGGAGCAGGCTACTGCAGGGGGGATGTACCACCAGGTCCGGAACCCTTCTTTTCGGTACGTCTTTATGGGTACAACGTGCCCCATAGCCTCCTTGAGTTTTGCTTTGAAGGCATTTTGATCCCGCTTCTGCAATTGGTCGCGAATCAACTCATAAGCTGCCGATTGCTCCTCAAACGCCTCCTTAAGCGCATCATTGGATTCCAACTCCTTTTCGAAGGAAGTGGCCTCTTCCTGGCTGAGGTCGCCTGACAAATATTTGATAATAAGATCAACGTAGCTCATCTTTAAGTCGTTTAAATAGGGGGTCATTCACAATCCTGTTTATCAGGCTCTTCTTGCATCTGTATTTTCTGTCCGCTGTGTGGTGAAGATCCTTGTAATTCATGGCAGCCCGGATATCTTCCACGCTAAAATTGTTGAAATACATGGATAAGATCTTTTGACAATCTTTGCTTAAGGCATCAAAATGCTTGTTAAACAGATCGGTCAGGTGATTCTGAAGCAGAGGGTCATCAGCAGGTCCGGGATCATTTACCTCAAGGGGTTGCTGACGCAGTTTCTGGGTGCGTTGCAAATATTTTTTGCGTTCCTGCATCCATATGTTTTTACAGATGGCATAGAGATAGGTGCCAAATTTGCATGTTAACTCCAGTTCGTTTGATTTAATTCGCTTATAAACAATGATCATTGCATCCTGGAAAATATCACGGGCCTGTTCCCTCGATCCCTGGTTATGTGTAATATAACCTTCAATGATGGGATAGTGAGTTTTATATACATGCTCGAGGATGGAAGAATCGTGGTTTCTGATCCCTTTAATCAAATCGCTATTGGACGGGAGTTTCATTCTTCAGCTTTCAAAAAAAAAGGCAGATGATATAAAATCACCTGCCCGGATAGTTGTAGTTTTAGCTAGCAAGAAGAAAAGAGAATTACCTTTTCCAAAAATACTAGATGCAAATATATGGGAATTAATAGTCAACACCGGTTCAGGGTCATGTTTTATAACACATATACTGTTTGATGTGGTCACCAGGCACATATCAGCGTCTTATGCAATTATTTTTAAAAAGATTTTAAAATGGCAGGTTTGAGAGATCCACATTACCTCCCGAAAGGATTACCCCGACCTTTCTGTTTTTGAACTCAGTACTGTTTCTGAACATGGCTGCTACGGCTACCGCACTGGAGGGTTCAATGACGATTTTCATCCGTTCCCAAATGAACTTCATGGCCTCAATAATCTCCTTCTCTTCCACTCTGATGATTTTACTGACCAGTTTCTGAATTATGGGGAAATTCTGATCACCCAGTTGGGTTTTCAGTCCGTCTGCAATGGTCTTTGGATTGATACTTGGTTGTATCTTACCGGTTTTCAGGGATAGATAGGCATCATCAGCACCGAAAGGTTCTGCACCAATGGTTTCGATATAGTAGTGCAGGTGGTTCACCGCCAGTGCCGTCCCCGCCAGGAGTCCGCCTCCGCCTACCGGGGCAATGACCACATCCAGTTGCTCTGCCTCTTTGGCGAGCTCCATAACCGCAGTGGCATGTCCGAGGATGACATTCATATCGTTGGAGGGATGGATGAAAGTTGCTCCCTTTTTTTTCTGCTGTGCTATCAAAGTCGATTCCCGGCTCTTAAGCGTTGGTTGACAATCAATGATCTGGGCACCGTATCCTGCCACAGCATCCCGCTTTACGCTTGGGGCATTGGATGGCATTACAATATATGCCTTGGTGTCCAGGGCACTTGCAGCCAGGGCAAGTGCAGCTGCAAAATTTCCTGAAGAGTGGGTGATCACACCACGGGCACGTTCATCTTCCGACAGCTGAAGAATGGCATTGACTGCTCCCCGGATTTTAAAAGCTCCTCCTCGCTGAAAGTTTTCACATTTAAAGTAGACAGTGGCTTTGAGCATACTGTCGATTGTTGAGGAGGTAAGTACTGGGGTATTATGGACATAGGGGGCTATTCTTTTTACAGCCGCCTGTACATCTTTAAGCGTAGGGATCATAGCTACCGGATTTAGTGATAAATACCAATATCTATACAATATATGGTACTTTCAGGTAAAAGTAAAGGATTACTTTTTAAAGCGATACCTGATGGAAAGACCAAAATCGAGCAAATCGGGCTCAAACACCGCGTAGAGATTGAGCATGGGTTTCCAGTCGAGACTGAAATTCAGGGGCAGATCCCTGAGTGTATACTCAATCCCGGCCACTGCAGCCACTCCCAGAGAAAATTCCTCGTCCCAGTCACCTCCAAAGCCCCCGCCCCCCAGGTATATAAAGGTTCTCGTATTTTTCTTAAAGGGCTCCAGGTGGTACTCATAGAGTGCGCCCAGGTTGAAACCATGCTTATTATACAGGAAATCAACTTCGAAGGCTGACATTCTGTGCAGTCTGAACCCTTTGTAACTGATCCCACTGGAGTAACCAGCACGAATACCCGCAGAGTGCATATAAGGTTGTGCCTTTATCTCCTGCCAGGGAATCAGAAGGATTGCTGACAAAGCAAGTAAGGAAGCTAGCAGTTTCGTTCTTTTCATCTTTTTTCAGTTTCTTCATGTAAGTCCAGTCTCCCACCAGTGACCTCGAATGCAGTTTCCGTATAGGAGGGGATCTTGAGGCCTTGTGGGAAATAGTTACTTTTCAAAATGGTGGTCTCAATGATCACCCGCTGACGTGAAACGCAGCGCTTCAACCATCCAGTTTCAGGATTCATGTGGAAATCATAGGTCTGGCTTCCCGAAACGGTCGACTTTACATCTCCCATCCCGGTGGTTTCATGAAACTCTTTGATGGTGTTCAGCATACCCATTCCCTGGATCACTACCATCTCGTCTGTGATTTTTGTCAGATAGTAGCGGTTGACCATCTTTACAGCCTTGGTATTAAAATAATAGGTAATGTCGTTGGTCCAGTTGCTCATGGGATCTACAACCGGATAGATCCAGATAAACACATTGCAGATACTTTTGAAGGCATCTGGGCCGTATGCTTCCTCAAGAGTCTTTATAATGACCTGTTGCTCTAAGGTATCAGTAACCTGAAAGGCTGCAAGAGAAGCAAAGAGCTCTTCCAATCCTTCCATGCTTACCAGTTTGCCGCGAGGAGTCATTGTCATAGAAAAAGCACCCTGTTGCAGTAATTCCACCATCTCAGTAAGCATCTTATCCTTCCCCGAAGCGGAGCTGATATCTAAGTCCATCTGGGGAGCCAGCATGGAGATCAATAAGTCCCTGTACCGGACGCTCATATGGAACTGGTCGGCTGCATCTATGGAATCCACACTGAATTCCAATCTTGTCAGGTTGTAGAAGGAGATCTCTTCACTGTCGATGGATTCGGAGTGGGTGCTTTGCTGCAGGTCAATCTCCAGGAAGTAGCTTTCGCCAACTTGCAAGTTGTAACTAAGAATAGGTCCCTGGGCCCGGACTTCGCCAAACAGGGCAACGAATAGTGCCAGTGCAAAGAATATATAAGCGCTTTTCATGTGTGGATAAAAGTAGCAAATATTGTCAGAATTCACTTTGTTATTCAAATAACAATATATATATTTGTGCTCGCTGAGAAGCTGGCTATTCTGGCTTTGAGGCACCA
>QMPQ01000121.1 GCA_003648635.1 Bacteroidota bacterium
CAGGGTATCCATGGCCATGGCCAGATCCTCTTTTTTCAGCACATAGGCGATTCGGACCTCCTGTTTCCCCAGTCCGGGCGTGGAGTAAAAGCCCGATGCGGGAGCCATCATCACCGTCTGGTTTTTGTATTCAAACTCACTGAGAATCCATTCGCAGAATACATCTGCATCATCCACCGGAAGGTGCACCACCGTATAGAAAGCCCCTTTGGGTGTGGGGCAAATCACCCCGTGCATCTTGTTAAGCGCCTCCACCATAAAGTCACGGCGCTCAATGTATTCATCATAGACCTCCTTAAAATAAGAGTCGGGAGTGTCCAGAGCAGCTTCCCCGGCCACCTGGCCGTAGGAGGGCGGACTCAGCCTGGCCTGTGCAAATTTCAGAGCCGTAGAGATCACGTCCTTATTTTTCGAGATCAGGGTACCCACCCTGACGCCACACATACTATAACGCTTGGACACGGAGTCAAACATTACCACGTGCTCGTTCAGTCCGGGAAGATCCATGGCTGAAAAGTGCTCTTCCCCATCGTAGCAGAATTCACGGTATACCTCATCAGAATATAGATAGAGGTCATGTTTTTTCACAATTTCCCCCAGCATCTCAAGCTCTTTCCTGGAATAAAGGTAGCCGGTGGGATTGTTGGGATTGCAAATGATTATTCCTCGCGTTTTAGGAGTAATCACCTTTTCAAACTCTTCGATGGGAGGTAAGGCAAAACCGTTCTCAATTCCAGAAGTTATAGGTACTACCTGTACGCCTGCCGCCACCGAGAAACCATTGTAATTGGCATAGAAAGGTTCTGGAACGATCACCTCTTCGCCGGGGTTGACTGTGGACATAAGTGCAAAAGTGATTGCCTCGGACCCACCGGTTGTTACCAGCATTTCGGTATGGTCCACATCAATTCCCAGATTCTGGTAAAAAGCAGCCAGTTTGCGCCTGTAGCTTTCATTTCCGGCAGAATGACTGTATTCTATCACCCTGGCCGTCATGTTTTTCACCGCATCGCGGGCCACTTCCGGGGTCTTGATATCGGGCTGACCAATGTTGAGGTGGTAGACCTTTCTTCCTTTCTTCTTTGCCTCTTCGGCAAAGGGGACCAGTTTCCGGATTGGAGAAGCTGGCATTTGCTGTCCTTTTGTTGAGATGCTTGGCATAATATCTTTTTCGTCTTTCTATTCTTCTTCAGCTACTCCTGCGACCACTTTTCCTTTGATCTGAAGCTTCACAGGTGAGTTAGCTGCCGTAGTGTATACGATTACCGATTTCAAAAATGTACCTGTGGTTGCTGTGTTATACTTTACAGTAATTTCACCGACGCTTCCTGGTTCAAAGGGCTCCTTGGGCCAGTCTACGACAGTACAGCCGCAGGTGGATCGCACCCGGTTGATCACAAAGGCAGCTTCCCCCATATTTTTAAATACAAAGGACCAGGTGCCGTCACTATCCTGCACAATTTCTCCATAGTCGTGCAGCTTTTCCTCAAACCAGATCTCCTGGCCATGCTCTTTTGCTTTTCCTTCTGGTGAATCGGCACATCCTGTGGTGCAAATTACCATGGCCACTATGGCCGTCAGTGTTATCAATTTTACTCTCATAGTTTTCAATGAATGCCCAAAAGTACTTCATTTTCACGAAGTGAAAAATGATAAACAGCAGGAAGTAGCTATATTCATAGGAAATTTTCATCTGAGAACATGAGAAAAGCAAGGCAGGAGATAACAGACCAACTTACCCTGGAAGAGATTCTGCGGGGTGCCATCATTTGCAGGATGGCAATGATGGACGGGGATCTGCCCTACATCATACCATTTAACTACGGGTATAAGGAGGCTTGTCTCTATATCCATTCCGCCCAGGATGGGAAGAAGATCGATCTGCTCCGAAAAAATAGCCAGGTCTGCTTCGAGGTTGAGGATAGCATGGAGATCACCAAAGGGGATCGGGCCTGCGACTGGTCCACTCGCTATCGTTCGGTGGTGGGCTATGGAAACGTGGAGATACTTTCTGATGAGGCCAGTAAACAGCAGGGTCTGGAAGTGATTATGGCCCAGCACGGGGCTCCTGAGCTGATTGAATTCAATCCGAAGAATATTAATCGCATGGTGATCCTGAAGCTCACCATCACCTCCATGACCGGCAAGCAATCCAGTAATTGGAATACCCGCTAATATCATCTAATTTAGTACTTATGGAACAAAGTACACATCCTGATAGAACCATCATTTTAAGCGCCCTGGCCTTTGGTGCCATGGGAGGGCTCCTGCTGGGATCTTATCTCTGGCGGAGCGGAACGAATGAGCATAAGCTATCCAAGCACCTGGGAACCCTGAGCAGGGTGATTGAAGAGATCGAAGAGATCGATCTGGAAGAAACGGACCTGCTAAAGGAGCGAGTTGAACAACTTATAAAAACCATTAAAGCAAGTTATGGCGAGTCTTAAGTCTGGAATCGATAAACTCTCGGGTGACTCTAAGACCCTGGTAGAGGACTATCTCAAACTGTTTTCCATCAAACAATCTGAAAAACTGGCCCTGCTGCTGGGCATTCTGTTTAGCTTTTTTATGTTGTCTCTACTGCTGCTTATCGTAATTCTGTTTTCATCCTTTGCCCTGGCAGCCTGGTTAAATAGTATCCTGTCCGGAGCGTATACAGGCTTCCTGATTATGGGGGGGCTGTATGTACTTCTCACCATCCTTTTGCTGCTTCGCATCATATTAAGCAAGACTCCATTTATGGCTAATTTTTTCTCGAGGCTGATAGCAGGCATCCTGGGAGTAAAGCATGATGGCATCAACGATTTGAAAGGCTTGAGACACAGCAGCGAAATGATTCAGCAAAAGATTGACAGCGGGCAGGACCTGATCAAAGCTGACCTACAACTGCTGCGCTATTCTATTTTTGAAAATATTCTGAAAGAGATTCTTGGATTGTTTTCGGGCCGGAAGAAAGAAAGCAAGTCCACAAAAGCTAAACCTGTGAGTAAGACCAAGCAGAAAGCTAAGAAAGAGCAGACTAAGGATTCTTAACAGGCTTCTGGCCTAATAAAAATCTACAACATCCCACACAAATGCACGGATTCCCACATCCGTATTCTCTTCGTCGAGCCTTTTGATGCCATCCAGTACTGCTGGCACAGTATCCTCCTCCATTATGGCCATCCTGGCCGTGTTCTGCTCCGGCCAGGTGTGGGTGTTCATATGAGGTGGACCATCCACGCTGCCCCGGCCTGTGAGGTCGGTCCAGCGTGTAAATCCCCTGATTTTCAGTTTCTCAAAAAGGTACTCTACCTTTTCAGTTTGCGCCTGGTTATATACTATAAATACAGCTTTCATCTCTAATTATTTTCGGGATTGCCCTCCCCAATTCCATTCATAAAATCAAAATCCAATTTTGCCTTGCGTTGGTCACTTTTGCGTACCATCATATGGTATACGACTGGTACCAGCACTAAGGTTACAATTGTGGAGAAGATTAGTCCCCCGATAACCGCAATTCCCATGGGACTCCAGATCTCTGATCCGGATCCGGAACTCAAAGCCAGAGGCAACATTGCCAGGATAGTGGTAAGTGAAGTCATCAGTACGGGGCGTAGCCTCGATTTACCCGAAACTATTATGGACTCCCGAAGCTCCACACCCCGGTCGCGTGTCAGGTTGATATAATCCACCAGCACAATGGCATTCTTTACCACGATCCCGATTAGCATCACACCACCTACCATGGAAATCACACTCATGGTTATCCCGGTCACTACATGGGCCAGAACTACTCCGGTAAATGCAAAGGGGATGGAGAACATAATGATAAAGGGCATTTTAAAGGATTCGAACTGACTGGCCATTACCAGGTAGGTGAGTACCAGGCTAAGCATCAGGAGCAGCATCAGGTCCATCATGGAGTCTTGCATATCCTCCACGGCGCCACTCATTTGTACCATCACATCGGGAGGTACATCCATGGAATTGATGATAGATTGTACTTCTGCTGCAATGGTATTCAGTGGTACCTTGTAAGGCGTGGTGGAGACGGTCACGATCCGTTCCCTGTTTTTACGCTCGATGTTTGGGGGGGACCAGTACTCTTCGATATTGGCCACCTCACCCAGACGGATTGCCTGATTCTGCATATTCATCAGGGCGATGTCCTTAAGATTGGTGAGAGAATTTCGCTCCTCCTCCACAAAGCGGACCACGATATCGTATTCTTCTCCCTCTTCACGGTACCTGCTCATGTAGGGACCCTCTACCCGGTTACGGACCGCATTGGCCAGGGTGTAGGTATTCAATCCGTGCTGGGCCATCTTCTCCCGGTCGGGAACTATCTGTAATTCCGGTTTGGAAGGATCGCGGCTCACCTTGATATTGGTGGCTCCCGCTACCCTTTGAAGGCTGTCGGCCAGCACCTGTGCAATCCGTGAAGTGGTTTCAAAATCATAGCCGTAGATCTCTATATCCACATTGTTACTGGTTGTGCCGCCCATTCCCCCGTTGGGGACCACCTCATAGGTGACAATTTCGGGGATGGTCTCCAGGAACTCTCTCAGTTGATTGCTTAGCTCCTCAACGTCCCGGTCGCGCAATTCCAGATCAACCAGCATCATATTCAGGTTGACGCGGTGAGAACCCGATTGGACAAAGAGTGACATAATCCCTCCCTGATCGTCGGCTCCAGCAGAGGTGTTGAAGAACTGTACTTCAGGCATGTTCTCTTCAATAAAAGCATCAATCTTTCTTGCCACCTTTTTGCTCTCATCCACCCGTATCCCGGTCTGCAGTTCAATGGCAGCAGTCATGGATCCCTGGTCGGCTTCCGGCATGAATTCGAATCCCATGCCTGGAATCAATGCCATGGAAGCCGCGAAAATAAGAAAAGCAGCAATCAGCGTGCCCCATCTGAATCTCAGGGCCATGTGCAGTGTTTTTTCATAGACCCCGTCCACCCGGTTCAGGAAGCGGCCAATAATTCCGTCATAGCTCAAGGTGCGGACCTTCAGGGGCTTTTTCCTTAACTTCATCATTTTTGAAGCCAGCATGGGTGTGAGGGTGATGGCGCTCAGAGTTGAGGTCACCACGGTAATGGTTACAATAAAACCAAGGGGACGGAACAGCTCACCGGTCATGCCGCCCACCATGGTCAGTGGCATGAAAACAGCTACTACGGTAAGTGTGGTGACAATCACGGCCAGCCACACTTCATTGGTGGCATAGATGGCCGCCTCCCGCGGCCGGGCCCCTCGTTCCACATGTTTGGTAATATTCTCCAGTACCACAATGGCATCGTCAACCACCATACCGATGGCAATGGAAAGTGACGAAAGCACAATGATATTAATGGATCCTCCTGTAATCGACAGGTAGATAAAGGAGGTGACCAACGATACAGGAATGGTCAGGATCACAATAAAGGTGGCCCTCCATCTTCCCAGGAAGAACAATACCACCAGGATCACAGCGATGGCCGCATACATCAGGGTGGAAGTAAGGTTGCTGATAGAATCCTGGATAAACTCCGAAGAGTCCCAGAAGGGAACCACCTCCATATCATCGGGCAGGGAGGCAATCAGTTCGGGCATTATTTCCCGTATATCTTTACACACCTGTACCGTGTTGGCACCTGACTGCTTCTGGATCACGATCCGCAGTCCGGTACTCCCATTGATCCGCTCATCAAGGGTGATGTCGCGAATGGTATCCCGGATGGTGGCCACATCGCGCAGATAGACCGACTGGCCATTGAAACTGGCCAGTACGATATCATCCAGTACATCGCTTGAGGGGAACTCTCCCTGGACTCGCAGAGGGTAGTCCATTCGGCCCATCTCCATGTTCCCGGCTGGCAGGTTGAGGTTTTCGGCATTCAGTACGCCGGCAATCATCTCTACGGTGACGCCATAGGATTCCATCTTTCTTGGATCGATATCCACCTGGATCTCCCTTCCTGGTGCACCTACAATGCCCACGGTGCCGATTCCCTCGATGCGGTTGAGCCGGTTAATCACCTTCTCGTCCAGGATATTGGCAGCCGCAGGGTAGCTCTCACCGGCAGTAATTGCGTAAAACATGATGGGCATCATGCTGGAACTGAACTTAAAGAGGGCCGGTTTGTCCACCTCCTCGGGCAGGAACTGTTCTACAAAACTGATTTGATCCCGTATTTCATTGGCTGCCTCATCCAGGTTAGTCCCCCACTCAAATTCGCAAATCACGATGGACATGTTGTCGATGGATGAAGAAGAGATATCCTTCAGGTTACTTATTGAATTCAGGACATCTTCTACGGGTCTCGATACATTGGTTTCAATATCTGATGCGCTTGCCCCCGAATAGGTGGTTAACACAGAAATGGCAGGAAATTCAATGTCCGGATAGAAATCGATGGGCAGCCTGTTGAGTGAGAAGATTCCAAACACCATCAGTGCCATAAAGATCATTATGGTTGTAATCGGTCGGCGGACCGCGTTTCCGTATATGCTCATAATTCGATATTTTTCTTATTCAACAACCACTTTTACCGGGGCACCATTCTTCAGGTTGGCCTGTCCCACAAGGACTATCTCCTCACCCTCCTTGAGTTCGGGGGATGCGATCTCCAGCTGATCGTCCATCCGGTTCATAATTTTCACTGCCACTTTCCTGGCAGTTCCATTGTCATGGATCATTACATAGCGTTCGTTGGTGCCCGGTTGCTGCAGTACTGCAATGGCCGGAACAATCAGTGCTTCCCTCTGACCCAGTTTCAGGCTTACCCGGGCAAACATACCGGGAACCAGTTTTCGCTGCCTGTTGGGAACCATCACCTCCACGATAAAGGTCCTGGTAGCAGCACTGATGGTGGGATGAATCCTGAAAACGGTGCCCTGGAAAGTTTCGTTGGTATAAACATCGGTGGTGACCGAGGCTTTCATACCCACCTTGATAAGCGGCAGATTCTTTTCGCTCAGGTTGACCATTAGTTTTACCGGGTCGACCCGGATCATGGAAACCAGTGCCGCTTTTCCCGCCGGGGTATTGGGGGTCGGGGAGTATAGCTCACCATCGTTATAGTATTTGCCAGTGATTACCCCTGAATACGGAGCCCTGAGCATGGTATTCTCCTCCAGGTTCAGCAGCACCAGCTGGGTCGTCTCCACCTGTGCCTTCATCTGGTCGTAGGCCTGCTCCGTAATTGAACCGTACTGAAGCAGGGTATCCATGCGGGCCAGGTCGGTCAGCAGTTGCTGGAACTGCAGTTGTGTCTGGGCCAGTTGCGTCCGGTCCAGCTCCACCAGGAGTTGCCCCTTTCTTACATGGTCATTTACTTCGACCTTTACCGAACGTATTCGGCCCGAGAGGGCGGGGGAGAGATAGGTCTCCTCGTAAGCAACCACGGTGGAGGTGAGTTCCAGGGTAATGACAGTTTCACGCTTGCTTAGCTCCATCACTCTAATCGGGCGGGCTTTTTCTTCAACAGCTGCCTTTTCAGTGTTTGAAGCAGCTCCCGGGGGCTTCATATCACAGGCTGTAAATGCTATGCCGGCAATCAGGGCAATCAGGGCAATTTTTATTGTTTTCATGGTGGCTTTGGTTTTCATAATGGGTCTTGTTTTCAAAATAAGGTGTGCTATAAGTTGTTCATCAGTTTATCCAGTTGCAGTTTCGCATTCATCACCTCCATAATGGAAGTCATATAGTTGTTTTCTGCATCCAGGTAGTTGCCATTGGCCTGCGTGAGGTCAAGACTGGTGGCCATCCCCTGCTCAAACTTACGCCGGTAGCTGTCATAGACACGCTGGGCCACCTCTACATTCTCCTGCTGGGTGAAGAAGTTATCCAGGGAGTTTTGCAGGTTGAACTTGTACTGCTTCTCCTGAAGCAGCAGCTGATCTTCCATGATATCCCGGTTGACCTGTGCCATATTGTAATCAATTTTGGCCTGATCGACACGTGCCTTTCTCATACCACTGGAGAAAATTGGCACACCCATGGATAAGCCAACCATATGGTTGGGATTCATATCAAAATCAGTGGTAAGGATTTTTGCGTTGTAGTTGTAAAAACCGGTAATGGTCGGCGCATAGTTCCACTGCTCCAGTCCAAGCATTTTCCTATTGATTTCCTCCTGGGTCTTCATGATCTTGTAAGTCAGATTGTCTTCAACGTTAAAAGGCGCGTCCAGTGCCGTTTCGGCCTGCATAGCGGTAAAGAGCATCTCCAGGTCATCGGTCAACTGAATATCCACATTGGTCTCCAGCCCAAGCTGGAAACGGAGCAGATTGTAGTTAAGCTCCAGGTTCCTTTGTAGTGAAGTGGTGGCATTGGCTAGCTGGTTCACCGTAATGCGGATCTGGTCCACATCGGTCTGCTCTGCCATACCAGTCCTGAACATGATCTCGGTCTGCGCGAGGGTCTCTTCCAGGTTATCGTGGTTCTGTTTCACGATGTCCAGCGATTCCTCAGTAATCAGAACCAGGTAGTAGGAGCCGATCACCGATTCTTTGATGTTAAGTTCATTAAAATCCAGGTTTTGTTCAGATATGAGCATCGCCAGTTTGGCGGTCTGGATGCCTACAATATACTGACCGCTGAAGATCAGCTGGTTTACCATCAGTTTGGCAGTACTCTGGTCCTTTAGTGTGATGAAGTTTGGGGGCAGCATCGATTGAAGAACCCCGTCGTAGTGGGTATTTGCCCCATGGACAGCCAGGTCACCGGCAGTGTAGAAAGGATAGGCCGCCTGGGTCTGATTGAAAGCTTCCAGATAATCTTCCGGGCCAAAGGGGGAATCCCCGCCCATACCAAAGTTGAATTCCATCTGGTAATTAAAGAAGGACGAGTAGTCCATCCCTCCATCTACCTGGGGCAGACCCTGTGAGATGGCTTCCCAGTTTCTTGCACGGGACCTTTCCACTTCAAGGCGTGCATTCTTTAAGGACTTATTGAAGGCGAGGGCATGATCGACGGCCCCCTGCAGGTTCAGAACCATTTTATCTGCCGGTTCCTGGCTGGTCACCCTGGTGAACAGGCCCATAGAGAGTAGCAGTGTAAATAGAATAATTATCTTTTTATTTTTCATATCGTAGTCTGTTTTATTCTTCGGTCTGTTTATTCCAATATAATCTTACAATCTACCAGGAGCTTTCGCCCCTTTTTTGTGGATATTCCCCTGAAAAAGGGAATAATCATATGGTCGAACATATCTTTATGCTGGAAACCAGCGTCGACCATGTTACTGTCGTGACCAAAGAGGTCAAAAAGTGCATGAATAGTCTGGTTTACAATCTCGATGTTGATATCGTCCCTGAATACTTTCTGCTGAACACCGGTCTCAAGCAGTTTCCTGGTCATACTGTAATCACGGATCTCGCCGGGTTGGGAAAAATGTTTAAAGACTTTCTGATGGTATTTTTTAAAATCGTGAAAAAAAGCAGGACTCATTCGCTGCATCTGGTTAACGGTCATCTTGATGATCCGGAAGAGCGCCTCAATGGCATTGTCCGATTGCTCGATTAGCCTGTGTGCTTCTTCCGAGGTCTGATCTTTATAGTATTTAATGACCTCCAGCAAAAGGGTGTCTTTGTCCTTGAAGCGTTCATAAATGGTTCTTTTGGAGATCCCCATCTCTTCTGCCAGCGAATCCATGGTCATGCTTCTAATGCCATACTTGCCAAACAATATCCCCGACTCTACCAGTATTCTGTCTCTTACCTCCACTTTAGCTAATTTTCGGCAAGTATATGAAAACTTTTTTAGTTTTTTTAGTTTTCTGGCTGAATTTTCGTAAATAATCGGTGAATGGTATTTTTGGGTCGGTGAAGAACACTCCAGTTCATCACAACACCATTTTTTTACTACTTTTGCGGGCATGAATATTCCATCAAAATATGATCCATCCAGCGTGGAGGACAAATGGTACTCCTACTGGATGGAACATGGCTTCTTCAGGAGCACCCCAGACCAGCGTGAACCCTACTGTATCGTGATCCCCCCACCCAATGTAACGGGTGTGTTGCACATGGGACATATGCTTAATAATACCCTGCAGGATGTATTGATCCGCCGGGCCCGAATGCAGGGCAAAAATGCCCTCTGGGTTCCGGGGACCGACCACGCATCCATTGCCACCGAAGCAAGAGTGGTGAACAAGCTGGCCGAGGAAGGAATCAAAAAAACGGATCTCAGCCGGGAGGAGTTTCTGGAGCATGCATGGGAATGGACCCATACACATGGTGGAATCATATTGGAGCAATTGAAGAAGCTGGGAGCATCCTGCGACTGGGACCGTACCTGTTTCACTATGGATGAGGCTCTGTCGGAGAGCGTGATCAAGGTATTTGTGGACCTGTTTAAGAAGGGGCTGATATATCGTGGTGTAAGAATGGTGAACTGGGATCCGCAGGCCCTTACGGCCGTTTCCGATGAAGAGGTTAATCACAAAGAGGTGGCCTCCAAGTTATACTACCTCAATTATCTGGTGGAGGGAGAAGAAGAGTTTATCACCATAGCCACCACCCGTCCCGAGACCATTCTGGGCGATACTGCGGTATGTGTGCATCCGGAGGATGAACGTTTCAGTAAATTTCATGGCAAGAAGGTACTGGTGCCATTGGTGAACCGCTCTGTTCCCATTATCGTGGATGAATATGTGGACCGTGAGTTTGGAACCGGGGCACTGAAGATTACTCCTGCCCATGATATCAATGACTATGAACTGGGACTGAAGCACAACCTGGAGTCCATCGATATTTTTAATGACAACGGCACCCTGAATGAAGCGGCCCAGATACTGGTTGGTGAGGACCGATTTATAGCCAGGAAGCTGATAGTTCCCATGCTTGAGGAGGCCGGGAACCTTGTAAAAACCGAGGACTATATGAATAAGGTGGGTTTTTCGGAGCGCACCGATGCAGTAATCGAACCCAAACTGAGCCTGCAGTGGTTCCTGAAAATGAAGAAACTTGGTGAACCGGCACTGGAGCATGTTATGAATGATGATGTGCAGCTTCAGCCCGCCAAGTTCAAGAATACCTACCGCCACTGGATGGAAAATGTGAAGGACTGGTGCATCTCCCGCCAGCTCTGGTGGGGACATCGTATTCCTGCCTATTTCTATGGAGAAGGACCCATGGATTACGTGGTGGCCGAATCCAAGGAGGAAGCGCTTGAACTGGCCCGTGA
>QMPQ01000122.1 GCA_003648635.1 Bacteroidota bacterium
AAACAGCACACTATCGATCCTATTCAGGTCTTCATGGGAATAATCTAATTCCGACTGTAAATTGTCAAATCCCTTCCTAAAATCAATAGTTGCTTCGACTACTGTTCGACTTTCAGAGAGACTAAGTAGCTGATTGAATATTTCCTGAAAATAATTCTCAATCTGGTTGGCTTTCATCTCTCTGATGGCGGTCAGTTTGTTAAAGGACTCCTCCTTCAAGGTTTTGGTTCCAAGGGTTAAGGAGACGACTCCAACTATTCCGGCAGAGACAATAGAACTGAACAACAGGATCAAAAGAATTTTTGCCCGTAATTTGAGATTCTTCAACATTTGCCTAACTATCTTTAGATGACACTGATATATTAACAAATAATACTATACAATTGTGCGGATTACTCCTCACTACGTAAATAAAGGCCTTAAATTATTGCTTGAATTTGAGTGTGTAATCCGTTGATCGATCCAGACCGTCATCTACATATGACACCCAAATCCAGTAATATCCCGGACCTGCCAATGCGTAGTTAATACCTTCTGTGCTGGTAGGACCGTTGCCACGATCCAGTATTTTACCGCTCGTTGTAGTCAGGAAAATATCAAGATCAGCTAAAGGATCGGCGGCAGTGAGGTCTATTTTTATACTGTCTTCGGCGCTGTATAATAGATAGATATCCTCTATCCAGTCAACGTTGGCAAATCCTAAATACACATACCAGGTCCCGTCGTCATTCCTATGATCAAACTCTTCCCGATATGCACAGTGACCAGAAACTGTCATCTTCTCATAATCCAACAACTGGGCGTTATAATCGTACATGTTGAATTCCGTTGATCCCAGGTTGATTTCCTCGACCGTAATCGTCTGCCCCTCAAAATTGAGTAAGCCGTTAGTACCATCAGTCCCCTTGATGCAGTTGAAGCCGTTCCCCCCGTCTCCACCTTTAAGCTTAAGATTACTGCCTCCGTCATTAATATCTAAAATGCTGGTAGCATTTAGTGTAATATGCCCTCCATCTCCTGCATTACAACCACATAGTACTCCAGTTCCCGGATTTGAATATGACCCGTCCCCACCATAAGTGTGAATATAGCTATTGACGTAAATATTGTCACTATTTATAGTAAAATCTCCTCCATCAGTACCCTGGCAGCTACTGCATGTCACTTCGGAAGCAACAACTGTACCCCACTTCCCATAAAGGCTTATCGGTCCATCTACCCAAACAGTTCCTGCTGCATTTATGGTTATGTCTGGTGCGTTATCGTAAGGCGAACAGACTGGATATGGAAACAGCACCATTTCATTTATCCTCATATTCTCCACCGTAAATACAACAGTTGAATCTGAGGATGGAATTATAAGATACCCATCAATCGTAAGAGTCCCAAAAATTAATTCCGGGCTAACAGCCTTAAGGTCTGCCAATGTACCTCCATTAAAACTGTAATTCAGGGCTGCGGTGGTGGCATTGGCTATATTTGAATAAGATGAAATGCCCCCGGTATTGTATGCATAAACCCGGTAATAATAGCTTGTTATAGTTGACAAACCAGTATTTTGATAACTTGTTGTATTAGCTCCAACCCTTGCAATTTGTGTCCAGCCTGAAGATCCGTCAGGTGACCGTTCAATCCTGAATCCGTTTTCATTGTTAGCATTATCTGTCCAGCCCAGATCGATCTGGCTTGCTGATACCGCAGCCGCAGTTAAGGATGTTGGAGCTGGAATTATAATATCTTCCAATTGCACGGTCCCAACATTAGTTAGGTATTCAGAAATCGGAATTTTCTTAGTCATGTAAGAACTGTGAATAAAGATGAGCGTGTCAATTGTATTAGTACTTTTTTTGGATTGGTGAGATTCCCCAGGAAGTATATTTCTGCTTATCAGCTCTAAGCCCTTACTATACTGTATATCATTGTAATTTATTAATTTATAGGTTCTTATATAATTATCCATAGAAATACGAAGGATATAAATGAATGGCTGGCTAGACGATAGATAGGCGGAAGGATAAGATATATATTTGCCACTTAATCTTGTGGGGTTCAATATGTGCGTAAGCAAACGACCGGACAACTCATAAATGCTTATACTCACTTTTTGACCAATGCTGTTGATAATAAGCTTTCTTCCATCGAAGGAACATTTGAACTGATCACTCTGGATCAGATCGGTAGTACCTGTTGTATTCCTGATTAGAGAGAAGCTACCAGCCTCATCGCTGGTAGTTGAGATTTGAGCTGCATCCAAACTTATATTCACATTTGAAATAGGATTGCTGCTACTATCCACAAGCGTTCCTGTCACGCTAATTTCCTGCGCTTCTGTCTGAAAAAAGATGAATAGAGCAAAAGACAATAGTGAGAATCTTACTGCATAATTGCTTACAACAGATCTCCAAATTATCTTCACTGAGATACTTTTTTGTACGAATAATCTGTGCATCACGGGAATTGATATTAGTTGATTCATTAAAGGATCGGGATTCTGGCTTAGAATCTACCGGGGAATCATTTGGAAATCGTTGGGGTGTTCCGTAACTAATATGCAAAACAAGGTAGGGAAAAGATAAAGATGTGTCAATTGAGTTGAGATGTTTATCCTGATGTTTATCTCACTAGATTGGTAGCACCACTTGCGAGTGCTTAAATAGGATCAAAACAGTCATTATTTCAGGGGATTGCATAAAGTTCATTTGGAATCTATTCTGAAATATCATTACATTTATGTCTCTGAGTTTACTTAAAAAAATGAAGCTCAAAAGTATTTGGATTTTCCTGGCCCTGGCGATTTCGACGGGGAATATTTCCGCACAGCAATCCTGGGCGAAGGTACTACCTGGAATAGGTTCCTTTTCTTCTCCCAGAGTGGCCGATTTGAACGATGATTCCGTTGGGGATATTATTCTGGGTGCTGGTAGAGCGGAATTTCTAGCTTGTGATTCCGCTGTAATTGCGCTTGATGGCAAGACAGGTGAATTGTTATGGAATGTGTCCGCCAGGGATCAAATCTTTGGCTCGGCTACCCTTGAAGATATAACGGGTGACGGAATCCCGGATGTCTTCATTAATGGCCGCTCAGCAGAGTTGATCGCTATTAACGGTAAATCGGGAGAAGTAATCTGGAGATTTATTGTACCAGAAAGCGACAAAAAGGAATGGTCCAATTTTTACAATCCACAATTTATACCAGACCAGAATCAGGATGGAAAGGAGGATATTTTGGTCTCTAACGGGGGAGATGTACTGGCAGAACCTCATGACCCGAATAGGGCTATTGGGCATTTGGTTATTTTGGATGGTCAGAACGGAGCGTTGATTTCAAGGGCCCCTATGCCCGACGGCAAAGAAATATATATGTCTGTTGCAGTGCTGCCAGGTAGTTCACCGAATTTCAAAAACGTAGTGTTTGGTACTGGCGGAGAAACTTTAGCGGGCAATCTTTATGTATGCTCAATTTCCGAAATCAGGTCTGGTGACTTGTCCGGAGCTGTTAAGCTTGATAGTAGTGCCACAAAAGGATTTGTTGCCCCCGCAGCCTGGGTCGATATAAACAACGATGGCATCCATGACATTGTAGCAAATGCTTATGACGGTAGCTTATTGGCCTTTGATGGTAAAACTCATCAACCTTTATGGAAGGTTAAGGTTCCCGGAACGGAGGCCTATAGTTCGCCAGCGATAGGCAATTTTAATAAGGATATGATCCCGGACTTTTTTGTATCCTATTCACAAGGCGTTTGGCCCGAAATAAGCTGGTCCAGACAGCTAATGGTAAATGGGAGCAATGGAAACATAGAATATGAAGATAGCCTGGGCTTCTATCAAATGACTTCGGCCGTAGTTGCCGATTTAAATGGCGACGGACAAGATGAAGTAATACTGCCAATAAATACGCAGGTCGTGAATGAATTACAAGCGAAGTTTTTTTATAACAATATAGTGGCCATTGAGTTTACGGAAAATGTTGCCGTGGAGCTAGGTCTTCAAAATGAAGGAAGCAGTATTTCCTCAACCCCCTGGATTGGGGACCTTGACAATAACGGGTTTTTAGATATTGTCTATTTGCATGGCACCGACGCGAAACAAACCTATACCTTTGATGGTATGCGCGTCAATCGAATCGACACGAAGATTCCCATTAGTGGAAAAATTCGGTGGGGATCTTATATGGGCAGCAAGCACAATGGCGTATATAACAGGTGATTGGAGCGGGAAGATACGCGAAACATTTTCTACTAAATACGTCAAGTGACATTATAAGGATCCGCTACTCTTACCACATTATTGCCTCTTAAAATATCACTTGAATTCCTTAAGTATATCCAGGAGTTGTGGCCAATATTTTAATAGTCAATTAATATATGAGTAATGTATCTCTTAATTTTATGCTACCCGGGTTCCGGACGTTGCTGACGTTAAACACTTTACAATCAAGTCTGAAATTGACGTAATTCCAACAGCAGTATCAGTATTAACACTTTTTGTTGGACTTTACATAGCTGTTGTTATTCAACGTAAAATATCTGATACAAGGTCTGACAGCAACTCCAAAAAGGAAGAACAATGATCAAAAGCTAATATTCATCTATATTGGAAATATCCTTCACCATGTAAGCCAGCAGGAATACCTGCTTAAAAAGAATATTCAGACGGAGATAAACATCAAGGAGACTGACCTTTTCGCACCGTTTGATTATAAGATAGATAAATATGAAACGATTTCCAGGATATTGATTCACGATACGAATAGAAATTCTCTGATTATCAAGGATATTGAAGACAACGCAAATAGATTCAAAACCATACTGATCTTAACCGAGAGAAAGGCACATATTGATATTCTAAATCTATACCTAAAAGACAGATACGAGACAATAACTATTCATGGAGAGGATTCTGAACGATCCAGGAAAAGTAAGATGGAACAGATTACACAAGGACATTTCAAGATTGTCATTTCAACTGGGCAATACTTCGGAGAGGGAATTGATATCAGCAACCTGGAATGCCTGTTTATTGTTTATCCATTTGCATTCGAAGGTAAACTGATCCAATACATAGGACGAATACAACGCTCAGAGAAACAGCCCGTGATTTTTGATTACCGGGATTCCCGCATTGATCATTTTGAGAAGATGTTCAAGCAAAGAATGAGGTATTATAAGAAGCTACGAAAAACAGTGGCGGATCCGAAGTTGCCTTTAGGATCGCCAATGACCATTTTAAAAGAAGGTCTTTTAAAAAGTGATCAGAATTTATCTATGAGTACAAATAACGACTAAACACTTACCTTTAAACAAATTGTAAAAGATGAGCAATTCTCATATAGAAATATATCAGGTTGAAAATGGGAATACTGAGATTTCTGTGAGACTTGAGAACGAAACAGTATGGCTCAGTCTGAATCAAATGGTTGATTTATTCTTGAGAGACAAGTCTGTAATCTCACGACATATCAGTAACATATTTAAGGAAGGTGAGTTAGATAAACAGTCAGTTGTTGCAAAAAATGCAACAACTGCCGCGGATGGAAAGATTTATCAAGTTGACTACTACAATCTGGATGTTATAATATCGATTGGCTATCGAATCAAATCCCAGAGAGGTACTCAGTTTAGAATTTGGGCTAGCAAGATATTAAAGAATTATCTTATAAAAGGATTCTCGATTAATGAAAAAAAACTTACGCAACAGAATGAGCAACTAAAGGAGTTGCAAGATTCAGTAAAACTTCTTGGGGATGTGCTTAACTATAAGGAGTTAAATACTGACGAAAGTGTTGGATTGTTAACAATTATATCTGACTATGCATATGCTCTTGATATACTGGATAGATATGATTACCAGAACCTTGATATTAGGAAAACTTCAGGGAAAGAGACATACCAACTAACCTATAATTAAGCGAAAAAACAAATTGCAATTGCTAAGAAAGCTTACGGTAACAGTGAGTTGTTTGGACGTGAAAAAGATAATTCATTAAAAAGTTCTCTGTCAACAATCTACCAAACATTTGATGGAAATGATTTATATCCCAGCGTAGAAGAGAAAGCTGCAAATCTTCTCTATTTTATAACAAAGAACCATTCATTTACAGATGGTAATAAACGAATAGCAGCATTTATATTTTTGTACTTTCTTGAACGCAATAGGATTCAGTTTGACGAATTCGGAAAGAAGAGAATTGCCGACAATGCTTTGGTAGCTTTGACATTAATGATTGCTGTAAGTAAGTCTGAAGAAAAGGATACCATGATAAAGGTTATTGTGAACCTTATAAACAAGGAGAACTAAACCACTGTATCAATTATCCTTGAATGCTAATAATAATAGGGGGTAGAAATATAAATGCCGTAACTCTCTGATATAATGAGCGTTACGGCCTTTTCTGTCGGGGTAGCGGGATTTGAACCCACGACCTCGTCGTCCCGAACGACGCGCGCTACCGGGCTGCGCTATACCCCGAATAATATATTAAAATTAATAAACTTTACTGACTTTTAAAGTGCTGGTTACACTCCTCCAGCAACTTCTCCCAAGAGATAGGAACCACTCCTGCCTTTTCACAAACCTGTCCGCCGGCCAGGTTTGAAACAGCAGCCACTTCAGCAGGCGACATGCCTGCTATCAGACTAAGGGCAGCAACAGCAATTACAGTATCGCCGGCCCCGGAGACATCCGTAATGTCTCTTTTCACTGCAGGAATATGCACATGCTCCCCATTACCGGAAGTCAGCACACCCTGGTCGCTGAGGGTAACAAGCAGGTTTTCGATCTGCTGTTGCTTCTGGAACTTTTGTACAGCTTTCCTGAGTTTTTCTATCTCTTTCTTTTTGATATCCAGACCCAGCCCCTTCACCAGTTCCTTGAAATTGGGCTTAAAAAGCTTTACCTTTTTATAAAGATCAAAGCTCCTGAACTTTGGATCGACCAGGACCGGTACTGCCACTCTTTCCGATACACTGATCACTTCAGAAATTACCCTTGGTGTCAACACACCCTTATCATAATCCTGCATGATGATGGCATCTATCCCCCCGCTTTCAAGCAGACTCTTAATCAGCTCCAGGAACTCCTCCTGCACGCGCTTATTCAAGAATATATCCATTTCTTCATCCACACGCAGCAGATGCTGGTTCCCGCTGATGATACGGGTTTTTTGAGTGGTTACCCTGTGATTGTCCACCACAAGGCCTACATCGGATAGAAGCTGCTCCTCCATCAATTCCAGGATCAGCTTTCCCCTGTCGTCATTCCCTATAACAGAGCATAGTATGGGGACCGCCCCCATGGCTTTAACATTCAGTGCCACATTGGCAGCTCCTCCCAGGCGATTCTCTTCAATCACTCCCGAGACAATCGGAACAGGAGCCTCAGGGGATACTCGCCCCACACTTCCCCAGAGGTAGGTATCAATCATCACATCACCAATGATTAAAATCTTCTGGTTCGTAAACTGGTCAAATACGGACTTAAAATCTGTGGCTTCAAACATGCTTGCTATAAATCTGCGCAAAGATAAACTTTTATACTCAATAGGGATCCACATTCACAGAGATCCGGACCGACCGAAACACCTCGTTGCCGGAAAGCCCGTTCAGAACCCCCTTTAACAACTCTTTTGCCCGTTCATAGGAAGCCTCCTTTTCGATCTTCAGGATGATTTGCTTTTGAAAGGTATTATGGGTCTTCCTCACAGGAGGGTACTGGGGCCCCAGCACCCGGGTGGAGAATATATCTTTCAGTTCACGAGCAATCAAATCTGTGGCACCGTCGAGAATGGAGGGAATCTTATGCCTGAAGCTGATCCGGATCATTCTTCTGAAGGGGGGATAGCCGAACAACTGGCGTTCCTCCATCTGGTCGGCATAAAGTCCCTCAAAGTCGCTGTTGTTGATGTACTGAATCACCGGATGATCGGGATCCATGGTCTGCACGATCACCTTCCCCCGTTTCTTTCTTCTCCCAGCCCTGCCGCTGACCTGGTAAATCAATTGGAAGCTTCTTTCAAATGCCCTGAAATCGGGAAAATGGAGCATCTGATCTGCATCCAGTACACCTACCAGGGTCACATTACTAAAATCAAGTCCTTTGGATAGCATCTGGGTGCCAATGAGCACATCCAGATTTCCCTCCTCAAACTGTCGAATCATGGTCTGGGTACGTTTTACAGAACGAGCCGTATCGGTATCCAGACGGCCCACCCTGATCCCTTCAAAAATCAAAGGCAGCTCATCTTCGATCTTCTCGGTACCAAAGCCTTTCATGGTCATGTTGGTGTCTCCGCAGGACGGACATGCCAGGGGCATACTTTCCTTATGCCCGCAGTAATGGCACTCCAGTTTTCCGCTGGTACGATGGTAGGTCAGGCTCACATCGCAACGATCGCATTTAGGAATGTGATCGCAATCGTTACAGACTATGTAGTGGGAGAATCCCCTCCGGTTTTGAAAAAGAATCACCTGCTCCTTTGCAGCAAGGGCCTCCTTGATGGCCTCCATCAGCTGGGGCGTAAAATGAGAGACCATCTGCTTTCGTTTGGTGGCGACCTTGGTGTCGGCCAGGACCACCTCTGGTGGCTCTACGTTTCCAAAACGTGAAACGAGGGTGACATAGCCATATTTTTGTGTGCGGGCATTGTACAGGGTCTCGAACGATGGGGTGGCCGTTCCCATCAGTACCCTGGCATTGTGGTGCAGGGCCAGCACCTGGGCTGTATCCCGCGCATGATACCTGGGAGCAGGATCATGCTGTTTATATGTGTTTTCATGCTCCTCATCGATGATGACCAGTCCTAGCTTAAGGAAAGGAAGGAAGATGGCCGAACGAACCCCGATCACCACTCCATAGGCATCGTCGTCGGTAAGTCCCAGCAGGTTTCGGTAGACATGAACCCGGTCCGAATCGCTGTACCTGGAGTGAAATACACCTACCCTGTTTCCAAATACTCTGCGAACTCGCTGAATAATCTGGGTGGTGAGTGCAATCTCGGGCAGAAGGTAAAGGACCTGTTTGCCCTGGTCCAGCATCTCCCCGATCAGATGGATGTAGAGCTCGGTTTTCCCGCTGGAAGTCACACCGTGCAGCAATACTGTCTGGTGGGACAGAAAATGTTCTCTGATTTCATTTAAACCAGTTTGCTGCTCATCCGTCAGGGGAAAGGCTTTGCCCGGGGTCTCCTCTTCAAACTCACCCTTCCATAACTCCTCCCTCTCAAACTGCTCCAGCACCCCTTTTTTGACCAGAGCCGTAGCGGCACCTGCATCACCTGCTTCCATAAGGATGTCTCTCTTTTTCAATGAGGATTCCATATCCTTCTCTCCGGTACCTGTACGAGACAAGATTCGCTCCACCAACTCTTTTTGACGGGGGGCCCGTGCCAGTTGATCCAGCAGAGCATGGAGCGCTTCTCCCTTCCTGTAAGTTTCAGAAAAACGAAGGTAGCTAACAGACTTATGAGACACAGTCTGACGCACAAATTCATTGATCTCTACCGCTCCCATTTCCACCAATTCCTTCAATAGCTTTACGGGGTTTTTAGAGACCTCTGCCAGTTGAAGGTCGCCTAAGGTCACTTCGCCCTGATCCTTTACTACCTCCAGTAAAAGCCTGAGATGCTGGTCCAGTACACGATCGTCTTCAAAATGAAAATTATAACCCACCCTCGATTCACTTTCAGGTCTTAATCCTGAAGGGAGGGCAGCACGCATCACTTCACCGGGAGTGCACATGTAGTAGGCAGATATCCAGTCCCATAGCGCAAGCTGCTCCTTAGATACAAGAGCTGAGTCATCGAGCAGATCCAGGATAAGTTTAGCTTGAAATTCCTCTGGAGGTTCATGCTGAATGGCGTGGACAATGGCGCTGTAAATGCGTTTTTTTCCAAAAGGAACCAGGACCCGACTTCCGGGTTTAAGCCGTTCCTTCAAGGCTTCAGGTACCCGATAGGTATAGAAACCCTCCACGGCCAGTGGTAATATTACCTGGGCATACAGATCCGGTCGGGACATAGATGGTAATGTACAAAAAAAGAAAAGGCTATATAGAGAGGATCTCCACCATCTGCAAATGGTCGGGATTTACTTTCTTCTTAAGCTTAATTACTTTTCTGAAAGGAACCTGATCAATCTCGTTGTTATGGTATCCAACCATCACACTCTTCTGATCATCCATCAAAGCTTCTACTGCTGCAAAACCAAGTTTACCAGCAGTTACCCGGTCATGGGCCGACGGGGTGCCTCCCCTCTGAATATGACCCAGTACAGAAACGCGTACATCAAAATCCTTAAAATCTTGTTTGACACTCTCGGCAATGGCAAAGGCTCCCCCTGACTCATTTCCTTCTGCCACGATAACGATATTGCTGGACTTATTCCTCTTAAAATCTTTCTGCAGGTATTCCTTCAGGTTGCTAACCTGCCCGTGGACCTCCGGAATGAGGATGGCCTCAGCACCACAGGCAATTCCACTGCTCAGGGCAATGAAACCTGCATCCCGGCCCATCACCTCAATAAAGAAGAGCCTGTTGTGACTTCCTGCTGTATCCCTGATCTTATCCACGGCCTCAACCACGGTATTCAATGCAGTATCATATCCAATGGTGTAGTCGGTGCCATAAATGTCATTGTCGATGGTTCCGGGAATGCCCACAAAGGGAATGTCATAATACTCATCACAAAATACCCTGGCTCCTGTCAGCGATCCATCCCCTCCTATCACCACCACGGCATCAATCTCAGCAGCTTTCAGATTCTCATAGGCCAGCTTGCGCCCTTCAGCTTCCATAAACTCCTTGCACCTGGCGGTCTTCAGGATGGTCCCCCCCCGGGCCAGTATATTACTCACACTGTTTGCCTTAAACTCAACAAAATCATTATGGATCATCCCGTGATAACCATAACGGATTCCGGTAACTTTCATTCCATAGTAGAGAGCTGTACGGGTTACACCCCTGATGGCTGCATTCATTCCGGGTGCATCTCCTCCGGAGGTAAGCACTCCTATTCTTTTGATTTTTCCCATGTTAGCAGGTCATTATAAACACCGCAAAATTACGAATTTTGTATTAAGAAGCACATAGCTTTTTTACCT
>QMPQ01000123.1 GCA_003648635.1 Bacteroidota bacterium
GGAAGATTTGAAACTGAATGACACCATTGAGCTGAGGTATAGGGAGCTTTACTGCAATTCTGAACATGAATTTCGCCTTAGTTTTGACTCCTTAGGCGATGGCCGGTGTCCGATCGGGGCCTATTGCATCTGGGAAGGAAATGCCCACGTAGATTTTATTATAAAACAAGAAGGGAGGAGCGAACAAATATTCACTCTGAATACCTTTGCCGGATTCCTGACCGATACCACGCTTAATGGTATTCGATTTGAGCTGATCGATATGCTTCCCTATCCGGTAGTGGATAAGGATTACCAGTTGGACGATTATATCCTACAGATACTTGTTTCCAATTGACCCCTGTTGTTTTTTGAAGTAACTTCGTAGAAATGACTTCAAATCAACGAGATGACACAGATCATTCCTTTCCGATCCGGTATCAATACCTGCTACATTGTTAAAGACAGGGGAGCAGTACTCATTGACGCAGCCACTCCTGGGCAAGGTCAATCATTTTCAAAACTACTTTCCGATTCCGGCATCAGGCCTGAAGAGATACAATTAATAATTCTGACGCATGGTGATTTCGATCATTGCGGTAGTGCAAAAGAGATCCAGGAACTCACAGGCGCAAAGATTGTTTTGCATGAAAAGGACAGAACTTACCTTGAAGAATCAATTTTCCACTGGCCTGAGGGGACTACAGCCTGGGGGAAAATCTCCCACACCCTGTTTATGCCATTGGTGAAAAAATTAATAGGGAAAATTCCGGCAACAAAGGTTGACATCGTAATGGATGATAATGATCTCTCACTTAAGGAATATGGCCTTGAGGGAAAAATCGTCTACACTCCTGGACATACCTATGGATCAATCTCTGTGGTACTGGAGTCGGGAGATGCTTTTGTTGGATGCCTTGCCCATAACAGACCTCCATTTGTATTTAGGCCGAAATTACCTATCTATGCAATGAATCTGGAGTTATTAAAAGAAAGCTGGATCAAAGTGATCAACATGGGGGCGGCGACCATTTATCCCGGTCATGGAAATTCGTTTCCTGTGGAGAAGATTACCAAATATCTAAATTGAAGAATATGAGATTTACCTTGCTGCTTGCCATGCTCCTTTCACTTGCTTGGTCAACTGAGAGCTATTCCCAATCCAAAGATGTAGTGAGTCATGGACCACCAAAAGGCACCCTTCTGGTCATCGGGGGCGCTGCATCGGATATTTTCTACACAAAATTCATGGAGCTGGTGGGGGGAGCTGATGCTCCCATCGTGGTTATTCCTACTGCTGTTTCCAGCGATAGCTTAACAGATGAAGATCTTGATAGATTCAAGAACAGTTTTACTGCAAAGGGCTTTAAGCAAGTTACCGTATTGCATACAAGGGACCGTGAAGTGGCCAACAGTAAGGATTTTGTTGAGCCCATTAAAAACGCTGCAGGAGTCTGGTTCAGCGGGGGAAGACAATGGAGACATGCTGACTCATACCTGGACACACGAACACATGAAGCCTTTTTTGAGCTGCTGGAAAGAGGGGGTGTTATTTCCGGAAGTTCAGCCGGAGCAACCATCCAGGGTTCCTACCTGGCCCGCGGAGACACCCGGATGAACACCATCATGATGGGCGATCATGAGGAGGGCCTGGGCTTTATCACCCATGTGGCCATCGATCAGCATCTTTTTGCCAGGAACCGCCAGTTTGATATGTTTGAGATACTTGAGAACCGACCCGAATTACTGGGCATTGGACTTGATGAAGATACAGGTATTATAGTTCAAGGCGACCAGTTTACCGTTTTTGGAAACTCTTATGTGGCCATTTACGACGGTACACGCTGGTCGGCCGAAAGGGATACCATTTATGCTCTCCCGGAAGGAAGCCGGGATTTTTACATGCTCCACGAAGGGGAAGGGTATGACTTATTGCACCGTAAAGTCATCACAAAATAATCCCACCAATCTGCCCATTACCCAACATGTTCAAAAGCTTCTTGAATCTGCAACAAAGAATTAAATAACTTTGATTGAAGATTGAATAGTAGAGATACCGAACATGAGCCAGACCATACTTGAATTACTGAATGACCTGTTTAACAGGTGGTGCGGAGAGAGCATTATGTCCATTAATAAACTGCCTGCTTCAGGTTCGCCCCGGGAGTATTACAGGATTACCGGGACAAAAAGTTCTGCCATTGGTGCGATCAACCATGACCGTGAGGAAAATGAGGCCTTTATTGAATTCAGCAGGCATTTCCACTCCTTAGGATTAGCTGTTCCGGAGATCTACCTGGTCGACCTGGAGAACAATGCATATCTGCAAGAGGATCTGGGCAATCTTACCCTCTTTGATCACATCTTCGAGCAGAGGGACAATGGTGATTTCCCCGAAGCCTTAACTGGAGTTTACAAAGAGGTACTTATCGAGCTTCAGAAGTTCCAGATCAAAGGAGCAAAAAATTTCAACTACTCGGTTTGTTATCCACGTGCCAGTTTCGATCAACTGAGTATGCAGTGGGATCTCAGCTATTTTAAATACTACTTCCTTAAGCTTGCTGGAGTCCCTTTTAATGAGCAGCTTTTGGAGAATGACTACAGCACCCTGATCGATTACCTTCTTGCCCAGGACACGAACTACTTTCTTTATCGGGATTTCCAGTCGAGAAATGTTATGCTGCGTGACGGGAAGCCCTACTTTATCGATTACCAGGGAGGCAGGAAAGGAGCCTTGCAATACGATGTGGCCTCCTTGCTCTACGACTCCAAAGCCGATATTCCACCGGCAGTCCGGGAAGAGCTGCTGGAACACTACATTGCCGGCCTGGCCAACTACCCTGAAGTTGATGCAGCGAAATTCAGGGAATCTTATTATGCCTATGTGCTGATCCGGATCATGCAGGCCATGGGGGCTTACGGATTCAGGGGATTCTATGAAAAGAAAATCCATTTTCTTCAGAGTATTCCCTATGCCCTCAACGACCTGAAATGGATCCTTAACAATGTGAACTTTTCCATTGAGATCCCCACCCTGCTAAAAGTCTTTGAAGACTTGCTGAAGGCCCCTAAGCTCAAGAGATTCAAGGACAAGGAGGGAAGGAAATCCACCCTGACCGTCTCCATCAACAGCTTCTCATACAAACACGGCATTCCCAAGGATCCCTACGGACATGGCGGGGGCTATGTCTTCGACTGCCGGGTCATAAGCAATCCAGGCAAGTTGGAGCAGTTCAAAGAGATGAACGGAAAACATGAGCCGGTGATCGAATACCTCGACCAGCAAAGCGATGCAGATGAGTTTTTAAACAACACATTTTCTCTGGTGGATATGTCGGTGGATAAGTATGAAGAGCGAAACTTCTCCCACCTGCTGGTTTCCTATGGTTGTACCGGTGGACAGCACCGCTCAGTGTACTGTGCCGAACGCCTGGCCGAACACCTACGCGAAAGCCAGAATGTCAGGATCACCCGCTGGCACCGGGAGCTGGACTAGGGTCCTGTAAATAGAATTCGTACTTACTCTTTTCAAGAACTTCCCGCACATTCATATTGTAAATATCCATCCAGGCATCCTCCCCAAATGTTCTGATATAACTCTGAACAATGCGAAAACCTAACCAGTAATAGAGTGTTTTGGGTGCCTCAGGAAACAAAGCGTAATTATCGTTTCTAAGAAGTGGATTATCTCCTGATTTGTCACTAAAATAGGGCTTAAGCGTATCGAATATCCTCTTCTCATTTTCCAGATACCAATTCCAATCTTCCTTACTCATGTTTTCCACCGCTTCATGTAAGCTTATTTGCCCATCAAAAAATAACCACGTGAAATAACAGGCAAATCCTTCATCGATAGTCAAAAACAATGCAGTTCCCTGATCAGGATCATAAGCTCTTAAGGGTTCATATGCAAAATGATTCAACTCGTGTGGTATCCCTTTTTCGACGGTGTAGGCAACATCATATTCCCTATTATTCAATTCAAAACAAAATTCCTCACTTGTACAACCACCAAAACCAATTCCTTGCAGGGGAGCAAACAGGATGCTGATCCTTGCCCGGGGTTTGAATGGAGTCAGTTTGCTGAATTTTTTCAGAGTGCTTTCCAGAACTGAATCCAGATTTATGGCCATAAGCTCAGTGGCCCTTTGATCAAAAAAATCCTGGTTCTGAGGATAAAGCCTTCTGTTCCACTCCACCATTCCATTACTTGTAGTGAATTTCGATGCATTTTCCTCACCAAAAATCATCCCATAACAATTGTTCCACAATTCTCTATGAGGAATATAAACCTTTTCGATAATCATTAGACTATCAAACGTTCCCGCCATATGCGCCAAGATCTGACTCTTAAAAAGATTCAATACAACTATTTCATCGACCTGAATACTGTCCGATACACACTCAAGTCTTTCTATGAAAGTATCATGACTATTATTGTTTTCTTTCTCTTTGCATGAAAAAGAAAACATTATAAGAAAGCAAGATAAAGCTATGACCTTAGCTTTACTCATGGACTAAGACTCTCAGTAACCCGGAAGGTGTAGCTTCCGCTTTCAACTTCAAAAAGGGCATAGCCATCTTTCATCTCTTTGAAAGTAACACCAGTTGCCCGATCTGTACTTACATCACCTTCCGTAATTTGTGAAAGATCTGAGGCTGGTACATGTACCGTAGCATGACAACTTACCGGAACGATAATCTCCATCCTAAAGGCATCCTCCTCATGGCGCCAGGTAATACCTCCTTCTCCATAAGGCGTATTATTGGTATAGGTAACATATTCCAATTCATCTACAGGCTGTGGCCGAAAGATCATATGCCGGTAGCCAGGATCCCGGGGATCGGCCTGCATCCCAGCAAGATTCCGGTATAACCACACCAATCCGCCCCCGAACATGGGATGGTTATGGGACCCATTCTCATTCCAGTTCTCACGGCTTGTGGTGGAGCCCAGTTCAATCCAGTGTCCGTAGGAGGGCTCTGTTCTTTTATTCATTGCTTCAAAGGCAAGCTCATTCAATCCATGATCGGCCAGCATCTCAAAAAAGAAGCGGGTGCCTTGTATCCCTGTATCCAGATGTCCCTTGTTCTTCAAAATTCCAGCCCTGAGTGCCGCCACTACCTTTTCATACTGCTCCACTGGGACCCCCATCTTCAGGGCCAGAATATTTCCACCGGCATCCCCATAGGAACCGGTCTTTTCATTGTAAAAGCGTTTATGAAATGCCTGTTTAGTCTTCTCTGCCAGTGCGCTGTATTCTATCACTTCATCTTTCATACCCAGTACCATGGCAGTTCTGGATGTGAGTTCGGCACAGTGCCAGAGCACAAAGGTGTGCACCATATCATCTGGGATTAGCTCCCCTGGAGGCAGCCAGTCTCCCAGGTTATACCACTTCACAATTGAGCCATCATTACCCGTCCGTTTCGAGTGCATGATTCCATCCTCACCGGTCCAGGTGAGCATGTACTTCAGGTAAGCCTTCATTGCCTCATAATTGTCCTCAAGCATATCCCTGGAGCCATATTGCACATAAAATTCCCATGGCATCACACAGATGGCCGCTCCCCAGGCTGGTCCACCTCCACAGCCAGGTTGCCAGGGCGCTCCGTTGGGAACATATCCGGTCTCCTTTATCTGTGCATCTCGCATATCCCCGATCCACTTCTGATAAAAATTCTTTGCATCGTAATTATGCAGCACCGTATTGCAGGCTATTTGGCCATCGCCCGTATAACCTGAACGCTCACGATGCGGACAATCACTGGCCAGTCCTCCATGCATATTATCGATCTGACTCCGGCGCCAGATTTTATTGATGTCCATAAACAACTGGTTGGAGCTCTCAAAAGTGGCGGAAGGTTCTATGTAGGTATTGACTGCCTCAGCCGTAAGATGTTCCGTTTTTAACTCACCCGGCCAGTTGGTGATTTCTACCCCGCTAAACACAAACCAGTTAAAGCGTGGCGCATAGGATTCCGGGCCCTGACCACTGAATATGTAAGTATTCCTGCCCGAATATAGATTGGCCTTTGGCTCCAGTTCAACCTTATGTCCCTCTGGGGCCTCCACCTGGTTCAGCCTGATCCATCCCGAGATCTCCATGCCGAAATCAACCATATAGTGCCCCTCTCCCAGCTTCTCAATGGAGACCGGCTCCAGACGTTCAGTCACCTTGTCTGGATAAGCTGTATGAGCCACCAATTTACCATAGGGAGGAGTCCTCAGTGCCGCCGGTTTCCAGGCACCAGCATCAAATCCAGGCATGCACCATCCCTCCTGTTCCTCCCTGGCATCGTAGTCCTCTCCATAATAAACCATGTTCATCAAAATGGGACTCCTGGAAGCAGTCCAGCTTTCATCACTCAACACCACCTCCTCACTTCCGTCGGAATAGGTAATATGAAGCTGGCAAAGAAACCTGGGGGTACCATAACCTTCAGTCCAGAACTTTGCTGCGTTGTAGAAGCCATTGCCCACAATGCTCCCAATGGTATTCGATCCCTTACTCAAGAGATCCTTCACATCATAGGCCAAATACATCACCTTATATTCCGAGAAATCATCGGGAAGAGCAATCAAGGCATCCTTAAGTTTAGGTCGCTTTCCATAATTGGTCTGATTAGGAACCAGAACATCATCTCCCACTTTGGCACCATTGAGCCACAATTCAAAATAGCCCAGTCCCGTCACAAATGCCACCGCTTTTTCGATCTTTTTTTCCACCCGGAAGTCTTTTCTGAACATGGGAGCAGGGGGACCCTTATCTTCCGGTTCAGCATTGGGATTGCCGGGCCTGGGAAGCGCCTCTTCGCCCTGCCAGGGAGCCCCTATCCACTTTGCCTTCCAATCATCCGGATTCAGCAGGCCCATACGCCACATCCCCGGTTCGCTCCAGTCTGATACCACACCATCGCGGTCCCACACCCTCACCTGCCACCAGCATTCCTGTCTGGATTCCAGTATTTTCCCCTTATATTTAACACGGGTCGACTGATTGGAGAGTTGCTTTTCACTGTCCCAAAGATCGGCCTGCTCCAGCATATTCTTTGAGCTGGCTACCCGCACCTGCCAGGCGGTCTGGGTCTGTCCGCGTACTCCCTCTCCTGCCACATTGATCCAGGATAATCGTGGCTGCGAATGATCTACCACAGACGGATTTTCCAGATATTCACAAGTAAGCTGACCTGGAACCAGGTGACCATCATTTATAGACTTATCAGAGGCGCAAGCCATCAGAAGGCCTGCCAGACACAACACAAAAAGTTCTCTCATTCGATAGAATTTAAAAATATTAACTCCATTGCCGGTCCCAGGAGCGCTGAGCATCCCACTCCTCCGTGGGTGCAAACAGTTCCTCACCCTTGTACAGGTGCTCTTTTACCACTTCTTCATTTAGCTCCACACCAATCCCGGGCTTTTCAGGAACCGTCACATAACCATCTTTCACAAGGGGCTTATCAAGTCCGATTACCACATCTTCCCACCATGACTTATCCACCGAGTGGTGCTCCAGGGCCACGAAGTTTTCCGTGGCAGCTGCGGTGTGGACACATCCCATAAAAGAGACGGGTGAAGAGGCATGGTGCAGGGCCATGGCAATACCGTGCTCCTCTGCAAAATCCCCAATACGCTTGGTCTCCAGGTAACCTCCTGCCGAGACCGGATCGGGGTGCACCATATCCACAGCACGCTTTTCGATAAGATCCCGGAATCCTTCTTTCAGGTAGATATCCTCACCAGTCAGTGTAGGAACATCAACCGCCTGTGAGATCTCCTTCCACTGATCGGTATACTGCCAGGGAATCAAATCCTCCAGCCATGCAATATTATAGGGCTCAAATGCCTTCCCCAGCCTGATCATGCTATTAAGTCCCATATGTCCCAGGTGATCAATGGCTACGGGCACCTCCCAGCCCACCTGCTCACGCATGGCCGCCAGGTATTTCACCATCTCCTCGATACCTTTTTCTGTGATCTGGACCCTGGTGAAGGGATGCATGGTGAGCCCGTAACTTCCTTTGGTCTGTTCCCATCCGCGCATCTCATCCCAGTGTTCCGTATTGGTCAGGGTACCAGGAATGTCCTTAATCAGTCCAATCCCAATATCCATCTTCATAATGGTGAATCCCTGGTCAATGCGACCCTTCATCTTTACTGCAAATCCCTCCGGATCATTTGCAGAAGGTGTATCCACATAGATCCGCACCCTGTCGCGATACTTTCCACCCAACAATTGGTAAAGAGGCACATTATAGACCTTCCCGGTCAGGTCCCACAGGGCCATCTCCACTCCTGAAACCCCGCCTCCCTGTCGTCCATGATCTCCAAATTGCTTGATGATCTTAAAAATCCGCTCCACATTGCAGGGATTCTCTCCCAGGATTCGGCTTTTCAGCATCAGGGCATAGCGCTTATCTGCCCCATCACGAACATCACCCAGTCCATACACCCCCTGGTTGGTGTAGATCTTAACAATGGGTACATTGCTCACCTGTGCAATGCGCATATCAGTAATTTTCAGGTCAGAAGGCCCCGAATACCGGCTAACATTCTGAGTCAGGTAATCAACTTGCTCCTCCGCAGAAGCATGCATAAGCATTCCCAGGCCCAAACCGCCCAATCCGGCTTTTTTCAGGAAGGATCTTCGATTTTTTTGAGATTCCATAATAGGTTCTGTTGGTAATAGCATACAAATTATTAAAATACTTTATATCTTCCCTTTCGATCTATGAAGAAAAAGAGACTTTACAAATTATTGCTGGGCCTTGCAGGTCTCTCCATTGTCCTGTTCCTGTTGGCACTCCTAAGCGGAAAGAGCTCATATACAGGTCCTTTCCTATTCGGATTCTTTGCTTTCCTGGCATTTGGAGTAAGGGGAAATCCCGTTGGAAAGGGTTTCTCCTACACCATCATGATTTTTGCAGCAGTCACCATCTCCATGTACTATCCTTCTCTTTTTCTGAAATGGGGTGATTTCGAACTAAAGGCTACCATTGTGCCCCTGCTCCAGATCATCATGTTTGGAATGGGATCGCAGATGAGTTTCCGGGATTTTGCCGGGGTTATTAAAATGCCAAAGGGGGTGTTGTTGGGACTGGCCTGCCAGTTTACTATCATGCCCATCATCGGCTTCACCATTGCCACCACATTTGGATTCCCTCCCGAAATAGCTGCCGGGATCATCCTGGTGGGCTCCTCCCCAAGCGGACTAGCCTCCAATGTAATGTCATTTATTGCTAAAGCCAACCTGGCCCTGTCGGTTACCCTGACCGCTGTGGCTACCATGCTGGCACCATTAATCACCCCGTCATTGATGAAATTGCTGGCAGGACAATTCGTACCCATTGATTTCTGGGGCATGATGCTGAGCATTATAAACATGGTCATCCTGCCCATTGTGGCCGGACTGATGTTCAATACCCTGGCCTACGGCAATGAGAAACTCAGGAGCAAGATCAACCAGGGATTAGTCTACTTTCTCATCATAGCAGGCAAAAACCTTATCCTGCTCCAAACCTCGGAGATAGAAACGGGCGCTGCCCTCCTACAATTTGCCAAAGACCTGGCCTGGTTCCTTCTGCTGCCCATCATTGTTGCCCTTCTGGTTTCAAAACTGAAAGGAGATAAGCTTTCGGTGCTGAACAAATTGACTGCCCTCTTTTCTATGGCAGGAATAGGAGCAATTATCCTGGTGATTACAGCGGCAGGCAGGGATAGCCTGCTGGATATTGGCTTGCTGCTGATCCTGGCCTGCCTCTTACACAATTCAGCCGGTTATTTCCTGGGCTACTGGATCTGTAAACTGGCCCGGATGGATGAGAAATCATGCCGTACCATTGCCCTTGAAGTGGGAATGCAGAACGGGGGACTGGCTTCAGGGATTGCGCTGGAGATGGGAAGGGTAGCCACCATTGGTCTGGCCCCTGCTGTATTCGGACCCATGATGAATATAACCGGCAGCTCCCTGGCCACCTGGTGGCGTCGTAAAACCGAAAATCAGACCCCGACACCCGAATCCCTCTAAACCTTTAACGATCTGCAACTCTTAAGCGAACAAAGTGAGCTCACTAACTACTAAGATAACCACTAACTTTTTCTCATGAAAACCTTGATCCTTACAACAGCCATTCTCCTGACCCTGAGTCTGAACTCCAGCGCTCAATTTTTCAATACAGCCGACGAGCTGATCTATTACACCAGTGAATGGACCGGGGAACGCTTCGATGATGGCAGACCTAAAGTAGCCGATGATATCCTGGAGAGAATGGCCAAAGTTTCCATTGAAGAAGCATGGGGAGTACTTCGTTCCAAAGGGTACAACAACCAGTTTGAAGGAAACTGGGTTCTCCTGCACGATGATCAAGCTGTAGTAGGTCGGGCATTGACAGCCCAGTATATGCCCCTTAGGCCTGAGGTGATGGATCGTCTCACAGAAAAAGGACACGAACTGGGCCGAGTGGGAGCCATGAACTCCTGGCCCATTGATGCCCTTCAGCAGGGCGATGTATATGTGGCCGATGGATTTGGAAAGGTGGTCGATGGAACGCTGATTGGTGATAACCTGGGCAATGCCATCTATGCCAATTCAGGAAATGGGGTGGTTTTTGACGCAGGATCGCGCGATATGGAAGGACTTGCCGATATCGAAGGATTCAATGCCTTTGTAAGGGGCTTCGATCCCTCCTATCTGATGGAGAGTATGCTGATGGGTATCAATGTCCCCATCCGGATTGGCAGGGCCACGGTTTTTCCTGGTGATGTGGTGTTGGCCAAACAAACAGGGGTATTGTTCATCCCGGCACACCTTGCCGAGGAGCTTGTGGATCGCGCAGAATTTATCATGCTGCGTGATATGTTCGGACATGAAATGCTGAAAAAGGGAGTCTATACCCCGGGCGAAATAGATGGACGTTGGAGCGATGATATCAAACAAGCCTTTCTCGACTGGGTGGAGAACAATCCAGATGAGCTACCCATGTCAAAAGCCGAGCTGGATAAGTACCTGAAGGACCGGACCTGGTAAGGCTCTTCTTAAAAAACAAATTCTGCATTATACCGTTATTAAGCAAGATGACATATAATGCTTAAGCTAAATACAATGAAAAAA
>QMPQ01000124.1 GCA_003648635.1 Bacteroidota bacterium
GGATGGATCCAACCATTGCATGTAGATCTGGAGAAGGTCGCAAATTGCTTCAACATAGGACAAACAGGCGGTGGCTGTTTGGGCCAGCATGTGGGCGGCGACCGATATAGGACCCTGAAAAGCTCCTATATCTGATTTTATGTTAATCAGCGGAGCTGACCAGGAATTGCTTGCATTGTCCTATAATTAATGTTATGACCAATAGAATTTATAGAAAGAAAGGGAAATAGTATCAAACTACCTCCCCTTCGATTATCTTACATATTATTTTTCAGATCCTTCACACGCTCATATTGCTCTGTCATCTCCTCCTTATAGTAGATTCTCTGAAGCAAATCCAGCGTTTCATATTTAACTGTTTCATTCTCGTCATTCAGCTCATAGGCTTTTTCTAAAATTGGAATGGCAGTCTGATATTTCTCCTTACCCAGCTCAATCAGCTTTTCACGTGTAGCCTCGTCCGTTTCTTCATTAGATCTCTCGAAGAAATCGGCTCCCTGCAGATAGTAAATGTAACCCATGTCATACCAAACATAATAAATGCTTGGATCAAGCTCCGCTGCCTTCTTATAGGCTTCAATAGCTTTGTCGATGGATTCAACCTCTTCCTTATTAATCAGTAAGCGTCCAAGCCAATAGTAGGATTCAGGAATATTCGGATTCTTCTCAATTACTTCTTCCATAAAAGCAATGCCCTCATCAATCTGCCCCAATTGAACATAGGTATCTGCAACATTGGCTATAACGTTAACAGTATCAGGATACGTATTATAGGCTTCCTTTAGAATTTCAAGTGCGCTTATAGTATCACCAAGACTCATATAGTCCATTTTAATCTGAAGATAGGTATTTGGACCACCAAAACCAGCTGCAGCCAGCTGCTTATAGTATCCGATGGACTTCAGATAGAGCTCTTTGTCATCAGTTTTACCTGCTATCTCCCTGGAAATAATCCCTGAATACTGGACCATTACGGTATCCAACTCTCCGGCAAAAAGACTGAGTTTATTGATCTCCAGAACATCTTCAAAAGAACCAAGGGCTCCTTCATAATCCTCTGTATAATATGCGTTTACGCCCTGTTTTTTCAATAATACCTTCACAGATATTAGCGCTTCTTTTACCTTGTCTGTAAGTTTGCCATCCTCATCAAGTTCAAGGGTCTTATTATAGGCCTCAATGGAAATACTCAGCGGATCCTCAACAAAGGGATTCACTCTTATCCATTGCTGCATGACCCCGTTAAGGAAAACATATTTCATATTCTCATATACGTAGGTCTCCTGAGAAGATCCATCTTCCAGGGTCTTGTTCTCAATACTTATGGGTTGTTTGTAGAATAGAGTGAGCATTTTAGAATCCATTCCATCCTGGATCTGCTCCAAACCAATGTTAAAGACATCCTGAAAAAGGTCTCCCCTTTTCATCCAGGTGGCGGTTTTTAAACTCTTTTTCGGGTCCTTAATTTCCGCATCACTCTTATCAACTTTCTTCTTTACCGTACTTGACTTAAGAAGAACAACCGTTGTTGCCGCATCCTGGGCATTAACGGAGATAACAGCTAAAGCGATGATTACTAGTGTGATAAACTTTCTCATATTGATTGTGATTAATTAGACTACAAAAATACAATTTTACCTTATACCTTCAAATAGAATGCCAGAACAGTTTTCTATTCTACAACAGTCTCCGTTTCTGCTTTGTCCTCCTCTTCATTCTCACCCTGAGAAGGTACCTGAGTGGCCGCGGCTATCTGATCATCTTCTCTCAGGTTAATCAGCCTAACACCCTGCGTATTACGACCCATTACCCTGACACCACTTACAGCCAGCCGGATGGCAATTCCATTCTCTGTAATAATCATCAGATCATCATCATCTGTAACCGCTTTCATAGCGATGAGATTACCGGTCTTATCTGTAATATTGATAGTTTTGACCCCTTTGCCTCCGCGATTTGTGAAGCGATAGTCATCAAGGTTGGATCGTTTTCCAAATCCATTCTCAGAGATAACCAGAATATCCTGTTCTCCCGGCTTGGCAGTTACCATGCCAATCACCTCATCTTTAGGTCCTCCCAGAGTAACCCCCTTCACACCGGATGCGGTTCTTCCAACAGCCCTTACTGTCTCTTCATGAAAACGAATCGCTTTTCCTGAGCGGACAGCCAGCATCATCTGCATATTTCCATCGGTCAGTCTGGCATCCAGAAGGGTATCCCCTTCTCTTACCAATATGGCATTGATACCGTTCTGTCGTGGTCTTGAATAAGCCTCCAGCCTGGTTTTCTTAATCACACCCTTCTTGGTGGCCAGCACAATGTAATTATTGTTGATATACTCGTTGTCTTTGAGGTTTTTCACGTTTACAAAGGTCTTGACCGTATCCTCCTTCTCAATATTAATCAGATTCTGGATGGCCCTCCCTTTGGTTGCACGGGCTCCTTCCGGAATCTGGTAAACCTTGAGCCAGTAACATTTTCCGTTCTCCGTGAAGAACAGAATGGTATTGTGCATGGTGGCTACAAACATATTAACCATAAAATCTTCGTCCCTGGTGGTACTTCCTTTAGCACCAACCCCCCCCCTGTTCTGGGTTCTGAATTCATGCAGGGGTGTACGTTTGATATAACCAAGTTTGGAGATGGTGATGACCATATCATCATCAGCATAGAAATCCTCGGGGTCAAATTCACCTTCATCAGGCACCAGAGCGGTTCGTCGTTCATCTCCAAACTTCTCTTTTACCTCCAGAAGTTCCTCCTTGATGATCTCCATGCGCAGTCCCTCATCTGCAAGTATCTTCTTGAAGTACTCGATGGTCTTCATCAGCTCGTCATACTCTGCACGTAATTTATCACGTTCCAGCCCTACCAGGCGCTGCAGCCGCATATCCAGAATTGCGCGGGCCTGAATCTCTGAGAAGGCAAACTTCTCCATCAGTCCTTCCCTGGCCTCATCCGGGGTTCTTGATGCCCTGATCAATGCAATTACCTCATCAATATGGTCCAGGGCCTTTAGCAGGCCTTCCAGAATATGGGCCCTCTTCTCGGCCTGATCCAGATCATGCTGTGTACGACGTACCACAACCTCATGCCTGTGCTGCACAAAATAGGTGATAATCTGCTTCAGATTGAGTGTGCGTGGACGCCCCTTTACCAGCGCAATGTTATTGACATTGAAAGCGGTCTGTAATTGCGTATATTTGAGTAGGTTATTTAATACAACATAGGCACTGGAATCCCTTTTAATGATGATTACAATGCGCATCCCCTGACGGTCCGATTCATCATTGATATAGGAAATCCCTTCTATCTTCTTCTCATTAATCAGATCGGCAGTTTTGCGAATCAGTTCAGCCTTGTTTACCAGGTAGGGTATCTCTGTAATAATAATTTTCTCCCGTCCCGAATCGGTAACCTCAATCTCGCTCTTGGCCCTGACCACAATTCTTCCACGTCCTGTCTCATAAGCTTCCCTGACGCCATTGTATCCGTATATGATACCTCCGGTGGGGAAATCAGGCGCTTTAAGTATCTCTGTGAGCTCGCTGATCTCTATGTCATTGTTTTCAATATAGGCCACAATGGCATCGATCGAATCAGTCAGGTTATGGGGTGCCATATTGGTTGCCATTCCCACTGCAATACCTGATGTTCCATTGATCAGCAGGGTTGGGATACGTGTAGGCATCACCGTGGGCTCTTCCAGCGTATCATCAAAATTGGGCTGGAAATCAACGGTGTTTTTGTCCAGGTCAGCCATGCTATCCTCTGCGATCTTGCGCAAACGCGCTTCAGTATACCTCATAGCAGCAGGGCTGTCCCCGTCCACCGATCCGAAGTTTCCCTGACCTTCCACCAGGGGGTAACGCAAGGACCACTCCTGTGCCATTCTAACCATGGCATCATAAACTGAAGTGTCACCATGGGGATGGTATTTACCCAACACTTCCCCAACGATTCTTGCTGATTTTTTATAGGGCCTGTTTGCAAAAACACCCAGTTCCGACATCCCAAAAAGGACCCTTCTGTGAACCGGTTTCAAGCCATCTCTTACATCTGGTAAAGCACGTGAAACTATCACCGACATCGAGTAATCGATGTAGGCTGATTTCATTTCCTCCTCTATGTTAATTCTCAGTATTTTTTCTCCGTCCGCCATCTAATTTCAACTAGTTAATTATCAATACCTTATATATTGGCTACTTGCATGTTTTAATAACATACGAAAATAGCAATTTCCACCCTAATAACCTTGGTTTTATTGTGCTTTTATTAACATTGAACTGTTTATAATAGATGGGTGTTTAATTGATATTCTCAAGCCTTATTAGTTACTTTGCCATATGGATGCACAGTTTTCACAAAGAATAAAAGACGTACTGGGTTATAGCAAGGAGGAAGCCGTCAGGCTAGGTAACTCTCATATCAGCGTAGAACACCTTTTTCTCGGGATTCTGAGAGATGGTGAGGGGCTGGCCATAGATGTACTCGTTATGCTTGGAGTTGAGCTATATGACCTTAGAATGGCCATTGAAAAGAATATTCGGAACGATCAGCCTTCTACGGTTACAGACCCCGATAGTTTGCCCCTTCTGAAGAGCGCAGAGAGGATTTTGAAGCTTACCCACCTGGAAGCACGTTCCATGAAAGAGAAAACCATAGATACCAATCACCTGCTGCTGGCCATCCTTAAGGATGATAACAACTATGCCACCAGGTATATGGTTGAAAACGATATCACCTACAATAAAGTTAAGCAAGAGATCTCCGAATCCCAACCTGAAAACCAGGCAGACTTCCCGGGTGATGAAGATGAAGAGGGTAAAGGCCCCTTCGGTGGAGGAAGCGGCGGAGGACAGCCAGGAGGTTCTAAAGGCAGTTCCGGCGCCTCACAGAAAAGCAGCTCTGATACGCCGGTATTGGATAACTTTGGAATCGATCTTACCAAGGCAGCCGAGGAAGATCGCCTCGATCCCATTGTTGGCCGGGAGATTGAAATCCAGAGGCTGGCGCAGATTCTGAGCCGCCGCAAAAAGAACAATCCTATCCTTATCGGTGAACCCGGTGTGGGAAAATCGGCAATTGCCGAAGGTTTGGCACTACGGATCATTCAGCGAAAAGTTAGCCGTGTACTCTTCGACAAGCGTGTGGTTACACTTGATTTGGCTTCCATTGTGGCCGGAACCAAGTACAGGGGACAGTTTGAGGAGCGCATGAAGGCGATTCTTAATGAACTGACGAAAAATCCCACAATCATATTATTTATCGATGAGATTCATACCATCGTTGGAGCAGGTGGAGCCACAGGTTCATTGGATGCCGCTAATATGTTAAAACCGGCTCTTGCCAGAGGGGAAATACAATGTATTGGTGCCACTACCCTGGACGAATACAGACAACACATTGAGAAAGATGGTGCCCTGGAACGCAGATTCCAAAAGGTAATGGTTGATCCCACCTCCCCCGAGGAAACCATCGATATCCTTATGAATATCAAAGAGCGTTACGAGGAGCACCACAATGTGTATTATACAGATGAAGCAATCAAGGCCTGTGTTAAGCTGACCCAGCGTTACATAAGCGATCGTCACCTGCCCGATAAGGCCATTGATGCCCTGGACGAAGCAGGCTCAAGTGTTCATATCTCCAACATTGTGGTTCCGGAGCAGATCGTGGAGCTGGAGAAGGATATTGAAGTGACCAAACAGGATAAGATCCAGGCAGTCAAGAACCAGAATTTCGAAAAAGCTGCCTCTTACAGGGATAAGGAGAAAGAGCTGCTGGACAGACTCGACTCTGAAAAGAAGAAATGGGAAAAGGAACTGTCCCAGAACCGGGAGATGGTTGATGAAGAGAAAGTGGCAGAAGTGGTCGCTATGATGACTGGTGTTCCGGTGCAACGAATCGCACAGGCCGAAGGCGCCAGGCTTTTGAAAATGGCGGATGAACTAAGGGGAAGCGTAATTGGTCAGGACGAAGCCATCAGCAAAGTGGTTAAATCCATCCAGCGCAACAGGGCAGGTTTGAAAGATCCCAACAAACCTATTGGGACCTTTGTATTCCTGGGCCCCACAGGTGTTGGAAAGACGCAAATGGCCAAGGTACTGGCTCAGTATCTTTTCGAATCCATTGACAACCTGATCCGCATCGACATGAGCGAGTATATGGAGAAGTTCTCCGTTTCAAGATTGGTGGGGGCTCCTCCTGGATATGTAGGCTATGAAGAAGGTGGTCAACTTACAGAAAAAGTACGCCGCAAGCCTTATGCGGTGGTTCTGCTCGATGAGATTGAAAAGGCACATCCCGATGTGTTCAACATTATGTTACAGGTCCTTGACGAGGGACAGCTCACCGACAGCCTTGGAAGGCGGGTCGACTTCAGGAACACCATTGTGATCATGACTTCCAATATTGGAACCCGTGAGCTGAAAGACTTCGGACAGGGTGTTGGCTTCGTCACAAAAACCAGGCAGAATGCTGCTAACGAATATTCCAAAGGTGTGATTAAGAAAGCTTTAAAGCGTGCATTTGCACCCGAGTTTCTGAACCGGATCGACGATGTGGTGCTCTTTAATACACTTACCAGGGATGATATCCATAAGATCATTGATATTGAACTGAAAGGGCTCTATGAAAGAGTAGAAACTCTTGGATTTGGTATTAAGCTCTCCGAAGAGGCTAAAGATTACGTTCTGGATAAGGGTTATGACATTCAGTATGGTGCCAGGCCCCTGAAACGTGCCATACAGAAGTACCTGGAAGATCCCATGGCAGAGACGATTATCAAATCTACCCTGGTGGAGGGTGATACAATGCTGGTCGATTTCGACAAGGAAAAAGAGGAGGTCACGGTGTCTATCCAGAAGAAGAAGGCATTACCCAAATCGAAAGCGAAGAAGGAACTTCCTGAAAGTAAAAAGGAATTACCAGAGGCAAATAAGGAGCTTCCCGAAGGAGCTTAGTCAGAATAAGCTTATTCCAGGCTTCCGTACAAATCAAATTCACCGGCACCGGTAATCTTCACCTGGTAAAAATGACCTATGGAGAGTGGCTGCTCATCAGCCACAAGAACTTCATTGTCCACCTCCGGAGAGTCATATTGGGTCCGCCCCACAAAATACCCTTCTTCCCTCCTGTCGATCAGGACTTTGAATACTTTACCTATCTTCTCCTCATTCAGTTGTAAGGAGATAGCCTGTTGTACCTCCATGAGGGTCCCGGCGCGCTCGGATTTTTCTTTGTCCGGGATCAGGTCCTTAAAATCCTTATAAGCCGGAGTATCCTCCTCATGAGAATAAGGAAATACACCCAGCCGTTCAAATTTGAATGCTTTTATAAAATCGATTAGCTCGGAAAATGCCTCTTCCGACTCACCCGGGAAACCGGTAAGAACAGTGGTTCGTAGTGCTACATCGGGTACCTGTTTACGAAATTTTTGTAAAAGCTGCTCCAGCTTCGCACGATCATGTCCCCTGCCCATGGCAGAAAGAATACCGTTGTTCACATGCTGAATGGGAATATCCATGTAGTTGCAGATCTTCTCTTCCGAGGCCATCAGGTCGATCACCTCCTCGGGAAAGCCGGTGGGATAGGCGTAGTGGAGCCGGATCCACTCCAGGTTTTTAATCTTCACCAGCTCTTTGAGAAGTTCAGGAAGTGCTCTTCTTCCATAGAGGTCGATGCCGTAGTTGGTAAGGTCCTGAGCAATCAGAATCAATTCTTTTACTCCCTTTTCTACCAGGCTCTTGCTCTCCTTTAAGAGATCCTCAATGGAGATGGATTGTTGTGCACCGCGTATTCCGGGGATGGCGCAAAAAGCACAGCTGCGGTTACAACCCTCGGAAATCTTTAAATAGGCATAGTGCGCTGGTGTTGTTAGTTCTCTTTCATGAAGCAGCCTCTGGTCCAGCTTGCTCCCCATTGCCTCCAGGATGGCGGGCATTTCCCAAACTCCGTAGAAACCATCTACCTCCGGCATCTCCTTAATGAGCTCCTCTCTATAGCGTTCCGACAGACAGCCCATTACAAAAAGCTTATGGAGCTTGCCACGCTTTTTCTCCTCAATATAGGATAGGATACTATTCACAGACTCCTCCTTGGCATCCAGAATAAATCCGCATGTATTAATAATCACAACCTCTGCAGCTGTATCATAAGCATTGTGAAGTACTTTATACCCGGATGCACGGAACTGTGCCAGAAGATGTTCTGAATCGACCAGGTTTTTGGAACAACCCAGGGTAAGTATATTAACAGTCATTATTGGCTGAATAGGCTGTCTACAAAATCATTGCGGTCAAAAATCTGAAGGTCCTCCAGTTTTTCACCTATGCCGATGTATTTTACAGGGATCTGGAACTGGTCAGATATCCCAAGTACCACACCCCCTTTTGCTGTTCCATCCAGCTTGGTGAGTGCCAGAGCATTCACTTCGGTTGCTTTGGTAAACTCTTTGGCCTGTTCAAAGGCATTCTGACCTGTCGATCCATCCAGAATCAGCAAAATTTCATGGGGTGCCTCAGGAATGACCTTCTGCATCACACGATTGATTTTGCTTAGTTCGTTCATAAGGTTCACCTTGTTGTGAAGGCGGCCGGCTGTATCGATAATAACCACATCGGCATTTCCGGATACTGCAGATGAGAGGGTGTCAAAGGCCACTGAAGCAGGATCTGAGCCCATATCCTGTTTTACAATTTCAACTCCTACCCTGTCGGCCCATATGCTTAATTGATCGACAGCAGCTGCCCTGAATGTATCCGCAGCTCCAAGCACCACTTTCTTCCCTGCCTGCTTGAAATGGTAAGCCAGTTTTCCGATGGTAGTGGTTTTTCCAACTCCATTCACTCCAACCACCATAATAACATAGGGAGTGGCAGGTAATTCATCTTCAAATCCGTTCACCAGACCAGAATTATTCTCCTCCAGAAGTAGAACAATTTCCTCCTTTAAAATTGTATTTAGTTCGCTGGTATTAAGGAATTTATCTTTAGAAACACGACTCTCGATCCGTTCAATGATCCGCAAAGTGGTATCAACGCCCACATCGGAAGTAATCAGTACCTCTTCCAGATTATCCAGTACCTCATCATCTACCCGGGATTTTCCCACAACCACTCTGGACAGTTTCTTAAAGACACTTTCCTTGGTTTTTTCCAGTCCCTTGTCGAGACTCTTTTTCTTATCTGAGGTAAAAAGACCCATAACTCTAAAAAAAAAGCTTCCTTAAAATTAAGAAAGCTTTGTGATAATATCTGTTTGACAATGATTAGTTACCAAAGAAATCTTTGATATGATCATTGTGTACCATCTCTTCTTCAAAGACGTATGCTCCGGATTTGGGTGATTTTACCATTTTTATACACTTGGTAAAATTCCTTCCTTCTCCACTCTGCAAACTTGCTACTACTTTCTTAGCCATTTTTCAGATCCTTATTTGATTTCACGATGTATGGTTACTTTTTTCAGTACGGGATTGTACTTCTTCAGCTCAAGCCTGTCAGGAGAATTTTTCCTGTTCTTGGTTGATATATAGCGTGAAGTTCCAGGCATTCCACTCTCTTTGTGCTCGGTGCACTCAAGAATTACCTGTACCCTGTTTCCTTTTTTAGCCATTTCCTATTTTCTTAATAAGATTTTAAAAATCCTTTTTTGACGGCATCATCCAGTGTAGCCTTCAGACCGTTCTTATTGATGGTGCGCATTGCATGAGCAGAAACGCGGAGATTCACATACCTGTCTTCTTCTTCAAGATAAAACTTCTTATCGAAGAGATTCGGCTGGAAGGTTCTTTTGGTCCTTCTCTTTGAGTGAGATACGTTGTTTCCCACCATCATCTTCTTACCTGTTATCTGACAAATTTTCGACATTTTTCCTTATAATTTCAGATCGATTCTTCTAACGAGGCGCAAATTACGCAATTATTTATGAGATAATCAAGCTTTCCACCCAACTATTTCACTAAAAACAGTGCCTTTTCAAGCATATTGGTCCTGTTCACCGGGTCAGTCCCTCGTATGGTAAGAACATATTGACCTGGAGTATCCGGTGTTGAAAAATTCACCCGGTATGTCCCCTCTTCCGAAAACTCAATACTGGGTTCCCAGTAGAGCAGGTTACGGATATCGGGAATAGAAGATTCCCTTGCTGCAGCCTCATATTCAAAATCCAGACTATTATCATCAAGCATCTGGAGATTGAAAAATTGACGCTCTCCATCCTGATCCAGGCCACTCATATCCTTTTTGCCGGAATAAACACTGAGAATCCCACTGTATCTGATACTCCCAACCATATATGCCTGGTTTAAGACCTCGATTCTCTCTATCCTGTTGCTGGGTATATTTAGTAACTCTTCGTTATTGGGTACTGGAACATTGTCCATCAAAACCAGGGGTGGATAGATTTCCATGCATGAGGGCCCCTGAATTCTGATAAAGGAACCTTCGCTGCTGCTATGAATGGAGACCTGCGGGATAATCTCGTAAATGAACTCACCCAGATCGGTCAACTCAATATAATCCTTAACGTAGGTTACAAAGGCACCGCTGCCATAGAAAGCAGGAGACGAACCTTCAACAAGGTCAATTCCATCAAAGTCCTGCCCGTACCGTTCCTTTAACTGGATATTTACAAGGGTCTCTCGTACAGCGGATTGTTCCAATGAGTCAATTAGCAATGGAAGATATGGTAAGCGGATTGGTTTGTTGCAAAACTCAGATGCAAGCAGAACTATATGATTTAAGGAAGAATCTGATGCTTCAGCTATATGTAACTCTGGATTGCCAATGAAATAAGGGAATGCGTATAGAAATGAGCCATCCTTACCTGAAAGCACTTCAGCATAGAAGAAGGGATTGGCGTAGGAAGAGAGTTGTAGCTTTGCATCAGCTACAGGCTCACTGGATTCTGCATCAACAACCCTACCTGAAAGTGTAAGACCATTTAGCTCAGGCAGATATTCAATCTTTCCAGACCCTGTATCCGCTTCAGGCTTGAGTCCCAAGTTGTAATCTCCTGAGGACTGGCCAGAGCTTTTTGCAA
>QMPQ01000125.1 GCA_003648635.1 Bacteroidota bacterium
ATTGAATGTCATTTCTTACCGTAAACTCTTTACGAAATATGGGGCTGGGATCATCATCATACAGGAGGGAATCGATACAGGGTAAATCTTCTTGGACACTGATCCATGCTGCATACGCTAAATCAGAATTTTCGTCAGCAGGAAGGTCATTGTTAGCATTCCTTATACAGGCTGAACACCCCAGAAAGACCAGAGTTTGAATGATCAAAATAATAAAATTCCTTTGTCTCTTAATAAGCATAATATGCTTGGAATCACTCAATTCCTGGGTGGAACCTCAAATATGAAATTATTAATATATTTCTTCTTTTTTCCCCATCTACCTTTTACTAAGTCTTGATGAATCTCAGCATTAAATTCTTTTACAGGCTTTAGCTCATTATTCTCAAAGAAATAACCACAGTAATCCAATTCAAATAATGTATCAAACACATCAGACATACTTGTTTCCGATAAATGTCGATTTTCACACTCCATTACTATTTTAGGCTTACAGGATTTTAATAGATTCATCCCTCCCAGTAAAACCTGCTGTTCATGTCCTTCAACGTCAATTTTAATGAGGTCTGGGTAAATCTGACGATCAAAGAAATATTTGTCAAGTGTGGTTATCTGAATTTTTGATTCTTCACACTGTGTGCCATTATTAAACTGATCGATTCGTGCTCCTATTGAAATTCCATTTTTTGATATTGGAATATAAAAAATGACTTCTCCTTCTTCGGATGACATACCCAGATTTTCAATACTTACATTTTTGAATTTTAACGATGCAGCTATGTTTTTCAAATAGTTATACAATTTTACCTGTGGTTCAAATGCAAAGACCTTTCCTGTTGCTTTGACACTCTTTTGCATCCAATACAAATACCCTCCTTTGTGGGCTCCGATATCTACAGCTACACTACCTTCTTTCAGATTTTCCCTTATGTAATTTATTTCACTGGGATCAACTTTATTTCGATACCTGTAAGCTCTAAAGATGTATTTAAATCTTTTTCTCATTCGCTAAATGTATAAGTTAATAAAGTATGTTCTGAAACGTTCAAATATAGTTGAAGCAAGTTACTGCCAAATTTCAAATATACTGTAGGTTTATATGCGATATTATTTAGCGCTGCATTCAGGTCCATTCCCTTTGGATTATCTGGATAAGATGCTTATTTTTAGGTAACCCTAACAAGCCTTATCTGATGAATTTCAATCTTGATGTATTAAAAATAGACCCGGTTCAGGAATTAGCTAAACTTTCAGAATTTGTTGTGGAACAAGTGGGTGCATTTCGTAAAAAAGGTGTGATAGTGGGATTGAGCGGCGGCATCGATTCTGCCTGCATAGCAGCTGTTGCAGTTCATGCTTTAGGAAAGGATAAGGTAGTAGGACTTCTGCTTCCTGAATCCGAGTCTAGTCCAATTAGCAGTGAATATGCAAGCTTACATGCTCAAGCCTTAGGAATTGAACATCGCGAAATCGATATCACTTCCACTGTTGATAGCATAGTGAAGTATAAATGGAGGGATGAATTTATCCAAAAGATGATTCCCGAATATAAGCCCGGATACAAATATAATATAACTCTTCCTACAGATCTTCTGGATCGGGCTAGCTTCAGCTTTTATCGTCTTCAGGTTCAAATGCCAGATGGCGAGTTAAAAAGCAAACGCTTAACTCATGATGAATTACTCACCATAACATCATTTGCAAATATTAAGATCAGGGCTCGTATGTTGCATCTTTATGCAGAAGCAGAAAGACGTAGCCTTCTTGTTGCAGGAACTACCAACCGCACTGAATTTATATTGGGGGATTTCTGCAAATATGGGGATGGAGGCACTGATATTGAACCATTTACCCATCTGTATAAAAATCAGATATACCAGCTTTCCGACCATCTCGAAGTAATCCCGGAAATTATTGAGCGTCAACCCAGTCCTGATACATTCAGTCTTCCTGTAAGCGATCAGGAGTTCTTTTTCAGGATTGCATTTGATAAGCTGGATTATCTTCTTATTGGATGGGAGCATGAAGTTCCCATAAATGAGGCTGCAAAAGTATTGGATCTTTCAGAAGATGCAGTTGGAAGAGCATATAAGGATTTTGCTTCAAAATTTCGTGCTACTGCTCATTTACGAGAAGTTGCAAAAGCGTTCCAATAATAGGGCGCTAAGGTAAGGTGTTGCTTTCATATTCGTCAACAACTATTCTTGCTTTTTCATGATCTGAACTCGAGACAAATACCTTCACGGCTCCAACTCCCCCGGGGGTAGTGTGCCAAGGATATAAGGTTCCGGTGAATTCATCTTTTAGATACCCATCAATCTCTGCATTTTCCAAAAGACTTTTTACCAGAGTGGCTTGCACTGCAGTACCAGCAAAAACTTCAACCGGGGTAATATCTTTGTCCTTTCTCATAAGCTGTTGTCCATTTTTTCCCTCTTTACTCCCACTCAGGGAATTGAGTAATATTGAGATCTAGTTTGGCTATAGTCTGTATATCCGATTTTGAAAGCTCAAAGTCGAAAATGTCTAAATTCTCTATCATATGTGCTTTCTGTGTAGATCTTGGGATAGCCACAATACCCCTCTGATAGTGCCACCTTAAGCATACTTGAGCAATGCTCTTATTATACTGTTTACCAATGTCAGCCAGGGTTTGATTGCTAAAAATATCATTGCGACCTGCAGCAAAAGGAGACCAGGCTTCCATTTGCACTTCAGATTTCTTCAAAAAATCATATGAATTAGGCTGCTGAAAGAAAACATGGGTTTCGATTTGATTGAGTGCAGGTTTTATTCAAATATAGCTTATTCTTCAATATGCATTTAAGCTTATAGGATACAATGCTTATAATACCAATTTACAGCAAAACATGTATATTTCGAAATGTATCTCAACGCTGAAAACAATGAAAGAAAAACTTAGTCTTCTCACAGAGCTCATCAAACTTGCACGATGCGATCACGAAGTACGCGAGCAAGAGTATAATTTTTTACTGACCATTGCCCAATCGCTCAATGTAAGTAAGGAAGATCTAGATTCCCTGTTCGACAAGTATATTGATTTCACTCCCCCCGAATCTGAATTTGAACGTATATTACAATTCCACCGTCTGGTTCTGTTAATGAATGTCGACATTGAAACCAGCGATATAGAAATTGAATTCTTAAAAGACATCGGCATACGTATTGGACTAAATCCCATGGCTACGAACCGGGTACTTGCTGAGATGAACCTTTACCCCGATAAGGTTATTCCTCCGGAAAAGCTGATAGAGATATTTAAAGAACAATATAATTGAGGAAAAAATCGCACATCATTTTGAAATACTCTTCTTCAAATAGACCTGGCCCATGTCCAGCCTGAGGAACTAAAATAAATTGGGAAGAGACTCCCGCATCTTGCAGTCCTTGAAAAAGCTTTTCACTTTGACAATGTGGTACCAGTGGGTCAGTGTCTCCGTGAAGTATGAGAAAAGGAGGATCATCAGAATCAATATAGGAGATAGGATTTGCAAGAGCGCACCTTTCATCATTATCCTGAATGGGGCCACCAATTAGAATTGATTCAGGTGAATCAGGGGCATCATGAACCATCTCACTCCCACAGGAGTCCATGCTCTGAAAATCGGTAGGTCCGAACCAATCAACCACGGCATTAACCGAACTGCTGTAGCTTGTGTAATTACCTACCTGTCCTTCTATTTGAGCAACTGACCCGGAAGTTCCCATCATCGCAGACAGATGTCCCCCCGATGAGTAGCCTGTTATTCCCACAAAGGAAGTGTCGATCTGATACTTATGTCCATTGGCTTTGATGAACCTGACAGCTGCTTTTATGTCCTGAATCTGTGCAGGAAATATGGCATCCCTGCTTGACCGGTGATTGACTGTGATGACTGCAAATCCACTGTTTAGTAGAGGTGCCCCAAGGGTCTTATAGGCGATCTGTTTCATATCATTGCCAAAAAAAGCACTTCCATATACTACAATTACAGCCGGATAGTGAGCTTTGGTGACCCTGGGTAAATAGATGTCCAGTCTGTGAGAAACCAGCGTGTCATCAGCATAATTAATATTTTCCCAATTTTTTGAATATGGCTGTGTGATACAAGAAACAATTCCGAGTGCTAAAGTGAATAAGATGACTGATAAGTGTTTCATTCTTGGGCTTTCTGAATATTATATTGTTATAACTACATTTCCTTTTTTGTGGCCTTTATCAACATACCTGTGGGCTTCGACTATTTGTTCCAGGGGATATGTGCTGTCTGTGACCGCCCTAATTTTTCCTGCTTCGCATAGTTCTGTAAGTTGTATTAGATATTCGGAACGCAACTCGAGAAGTCCATCATCTACTGATATGTATAAGCCATTCTCCTTAAGAGCTGTTTTAGAGGCTGTTTTTAAATCTGATTTTTTGTTCTTGCCGGCTGCATCTAAAATCTTATCATACACTTCCAGCTTGTTTACAGCGCCTTCGTCTGTATAATCAATAAACTTATCGGCTCCTAATGATCTTACCAATTCAGCATTAGAGGAACCACACACTGCGGTAACTTCTGCACCAAGAGATTTAGCAATTTGTACCGCCACGGTTCCTATGGCTCCTGAAGCTCCATAGATAAGCACCTTTTGTCCAACCTGGATATTCATCTTTCTCATATAGTGTATTGCCAGAATGCCTCCATATGATACTGAAGCTGCTTCCTGATGGCTCATATTTTTCGGTTTAATTGCCAGGCAACCGTTTTTCGATTCTTTTTCGGTCATGCATTTATACTCAGCATACCCCCCGAAGCTATAGCCGGTCATTCCATAGACCTGGTCTCCTGTCTTAAATCGCTTAATGTCTTTGCCATGTGATTCAATTTCTCCAGAAAGCACCAGCCCAAGAATAGGGTTTTTCGGTTTTGTGAAACCCACATACAGCCGCATCATCAGTCCCATAATTTGTCTCATTGGGAACTTATGATCACCAGGCATATTAAAACCCCGGATGATACAATCACTCGCCGTAACTGCAGTTGCATGAATTTTGATGAGTACCTCATTGTCTTTAGGAATAGGTTTTCCCACTTCTTTTAGCTGCAGGACTTCAGGTGGTCCATACTTCGTACATATAACAGCTTTCATTTTTTCCATATCAAATAATGTATTAATTCATAGTTTGTTTTGCTGTACACCGCTTTTAAATCAGTTTTACATCTGCTTGTACTTCCAAAAGAGCTGGTCCCTGATGATCAAAAAGTTGTGCAAAGGCAGTTTCTAAATCTTCTTTTGCTGTCACATTAATACCCAAACCACCACAAATACAAGATGATGGTCTTCCATCAAGTGGTTTTCATGAATTTTCCCACCAAGTAATACAGCATAGAGATATTGGTTATTCATAAATATTCAGCTTAAATTAATAGACGATTAGCAATAAAATAGAAATACATATTTCCACTAACAGATACTGATAAGATCAGTTATGCCCCCCGAAAGCAAAGATAAGGAAAATGGTTCGGCAGAAGTCGTCTGGTTTTTTATTCAAACATCCTTAGAAAAATAGAGTATCTTTACAGGAGGTTTATACCATTTTTGATTTCAATCAGTCATCACTCCATTTTGCTGATTAAGTAATATAACCCTTCACTCCAGCAAATAATTTCTTATTGAATTACGGATTGTCGAGCCGACATTAATTTGTTTAATAGCAAAATTAGCAGAGGAGAACTTATGAAAAAACTTACCCTGGGAGTTATTGGAACTTCAAGAAAAGAAGATGAAAAACGTGTACCAATTCATCCAGATCATCTAATACGTCTCCCAGAAGACATTCGGAAACAATTAATTTTTGAAAAGGGATATGGTGCACCTTTTGGTTTAGATGATGATTTTTTTGTTTCTCAAAGCGGAGGGGTTGCTTCTCGTCATGAATTATTAACCAAAATTGGCTCAGTTATTATTGCTAAACCAGTGTTGGCCGATTTACAAGAAATACGTGAAGGAGGTTTTATTTGGGGTTATCCGCATTGCGCCCAGCAAGGTGACATTACACAAACTGCAATAGATCGAAAATTAACCCTAATAGCCTTTGAAGACATGTTTGTTTGGTCTCCTAATGGTCAAAAAGGCAGACATACATTTTATAAGAATAATGAAATGGCAGGTTATTGCGCGGTTATTCACGCATTACAATTAAGGGGTATTGATGGCCATTATGGTAACCAGCGCAAAGTAATTATTTTTAGTTTTGGAGCCGTTAGCCGGGGAGCGATTTATGCTCTTAAAGCTCATGGATTCAGAGATATTACGATTTGTATTCAGAGACCAGATCATGCAGTACGTGAAGAAATTTTAGATGTTCATTATGTTCGTATTCGTGAAGGTAATAATGGGGAGGCCAGAATGGTAACTATAGAACATGATGGCACAGTTCTACCTTTATCCGATTTAATTAGTGAATCTGAAATCATTATTAATGGCACCTATCAGGATACAGACAATCCTATCGATTTTGTAACAGAGGATGAAAAAGATACTTTAAAGCCAGGAAGCTTAATTATTGATGTGAGTTGCGACGAAGGAATGGGATTCTATTTTGCCAAGCCTACAACTTTTAAAAACCCAATGCTGAATATAGATAACATCGACTATTATGCAGTAGATCATACACCAAGTTATCTGTGGGAAAGTGCTTCAAGGTCAATATCTGCAGCGTTAATTGTTTATTTATCAACGATTCTGGAAGGACGTGATAGTTGGATGAAAAATAGCACCATTCAAAGGGCGATTAATATCGATGATGGTGTGGTTAAAAAAGAGTCTGTTTTAACTTTTCAGAATCGAATGCCAAATTATCCACATGATTTTATAAAAAGTTAAAAATCAGAACTTATTAAGTGTATTCCATCTAGTTTCTCTCCACTCTTTTTGTTCTTCTCTGGAAAGGAAAGTCCAAGCTACAATTCGACTAGATTTATTACCCGTTCCCATGGGAATCGTTTTGATCTGATTAGCTTCAATTTTTTCTAATAACTTATAAATTCCTTTAAGATTAGATTGTTTTGATACTAAAGATGAAAACCAGTAACAGTTTTTAGAGATTTCTTTACTTTCTCTAATCATATTCTGAATAAATTGATATTCTCCACCATCACATATAAGTTCATTGCTGATTCCTGCAAAATTGAGTTCAGGTGTTTTTACTTTTTTCCCCGATAGATTCTTTATTTTTCTTCGAGTTCCTTTTTGAGCATCTTCAATCGAAGAATGAAAAGGAGGATTACATATGGTTAAATCAATTTTATCTTCTTTGCCTATTATGCCGTGAAAAACATCTTTTGGATTATTTTGTAATCTACATCCAATCTTATCTTTAAGTGATGAATTAGAATTGACAATATTCTGCGCTGATGCAATCGATTTTGGATCAATATCAGATCCGATAAATTTCCAGGCGTATTCTGTAACTCCAATAATTGGGTAAATGCAACTAGCCCCTATACCAACATCAAAACAAGTGATTTTATCACCAATTGGGATCGTGCCAAAATTGTTTTCGCCTAATAAATCAGCAATATGATGAATGTAATCTGCTCTTCCGGGTATTGGAGGGCATAAATTTTCATCTGGGAACTCCCAGCTCTTTATTCCGTAATAATGATTTAGTAATGCTTTATTTAAAAGTTTTACCGCAATTGGATTTGAAAAATCGACTGAATCGACCCCAAATTTATTTGGTTTCACATAATTTTTTAATTCAGGATTAGAGATTGTTAACGCACTTAAATCATACCTTTCTCGGTTTTTGTTTCGAGAATGTAGCCTTGCTTTGTCTTGTTGATTTTTTTCTGAAGACATGATTTACTGAGGTTTCTTATATAGACTTTCAATTATTCCTACCTCTTAATTTCTTAATTGTGCATAACGGTTTGCGCTATTAATAGTTGCCGATTACATTGTGATTTTCCTTCGGGGACTCCATTTACAACCATCGTAGCAATTCTTTTTTCTTTATTACCATTCTCAAACTCTGCAATTATTTCAATGTGTAAAATAATCATATTTTTTTCACCTGGTGCATATTGCGTTTTTTCCAACATCCTGTTCAAAAGGACATCAAGATTCGTCCCTTTCTCGAATGGAATAATGGAGTCATCAAATAGTCCAAGCCATTTTAAACGATGAATTATATCTGAGCTTGATGCTACTTTTAAATAATTTGCTACACGTTGCTCAATATTCTGAGATGACCTTGCACTGATAAGTGATGCTGTAAATTGGAGGAAAGTCTTATCACCGAATCTGAAGTAATCACTTATCGCACCGACTGAGCACTTGACAGATATTTCTTGATAATGTACTTCCTCATTCAACAGAGTTAAAATCTTGAAAAAAAGTAAAGAATATTTGGTTTATATTATAAACTTGTCTACATTTGCATTATGATAAATTTATAAACACATTCAAATGGAGAATACAACTTTTACACCTGAAGAAAGTCTATTGTTGATTACGAAGACAATAGAAGAAACCAAAGAGCGATTTAAGGAAAACGGCCACATACTTGTATTTTGGGGCACCTTGATTTTTATTGTATTTGGGAGCCAGCTTATTCTTTCACTATTGGAATTCTATAAATATACTATGTATCCTGTTTACTTATTTCCGATTGGAGGAATTTATATGCTCTACATTTGGATAAAAGATAAGAAGCAAAACAAGCCCAAAACCATCATCGGGAATATTTTAGGAAACCTGGGATGGGTAGTTGGAATGAACCTTATGATAATGGGGTTTATATTTTCTGGTAAACTTGGAGAAGCCATGGCACCTGTATTTTTAATTCTATTCGCCCTCTTTATAATTGTTTGTGGATTAACCATCAAATTCAAACCACTTACCATCGGAGGTGTATTGCTAAATTTAATTGCACTCGGTTCTTTCTTTTTAGATAGAGACTATCATGGATTTAGCATGATGTTAGGAGCATTGGTAGGACTGATTATACCAGGATTACTACTTAATATTGCCAGAAGAAAAGCTTATGTTTAAAAATTTAGATCCCATACTGCACTCGCAACTGCGATTATCAATTGTATCCATTTTGATGTCGGTGGATGAAGCTAATTTTAACTTCATCAAGGATGAAACGCAGGCTACGTCGGGTAATATAAGCATCCAAATTAAAAAACTACAGGATGCCGGATATATAAAGGTTAAAAAATCTTTTAGAAACAATTATCCAAATACTTCTCTTTCCATTACCAAAAAAGGAATTGAAGCATTCGAGAACTATGTAAGCATTTTGAAAAATTATATCAATCCTAAATAATTTTTTTACCAATATAGTTTATGTTATAAACTGCTTTATATTTAATAAGTATGAAAAATACAGTAACTTTTTTAATGATTTTCATCCTGACAGTAACGGGATGCTACGCACAGAAAAACACAGATGAACAAGATGACAATTCCGTTCTAAATTTCTATCAGCAATATAGTGCATTTACCGATCCTGGAGAATACGCCTATTTGTACGCTTACCTCCCCGATTCCTTACCAGAGCTTTGCAGTTTAATTAAATCACAGTTTATTCATCCGTATGGTGAATTGAATGAATATCGTGAACAAATTCCCAAAGAGAGATGGAATGAAATGTTTAGGTACCCTTGCGTGAAATCAATTTTGGAAGGCCTGGTATCCTATGACTCCTCTGGTTTGACGAGAAAAAGGAAACCTGAAGATCGACTTGTATTGGGGTGCCAGCAGAATGCAATTTTACTGGCATCGATATTAAAGTATCGTGGAATTCCTGCCAGGGTGCGTTGCGGACATGTTACTTATTTAATACCTGATTTTCATACGAGTCACACTATTTGTGAAGTATGGAATGAAGATGAAAACCGTTGGATGCTAGTGGATCCTAGTACTGATAAGATTGATTTTAGCCATGAAAAATTTGACTTCAGTTACGATGCATGGTTACAAATGCAAAACGGGGAAATAGACCCTAACCAATATGGTATACCACGCAGATATTCCGGATTTGTTTCGATAGTAGGAAAAGTTAATACAGATTTGGCATCCGTATTGGGAACCGAATATCCAATCAATCAATATGCACCAATGTTGGAATATGCTTTCGAAAACGATGACCAATTAACAGCAGAGCATATAGAAACGTTAAATAATATTAGCGAATTAATGAAATCGCTTGATGCTGATAATATTTCTAAATTACGGGAAATATACTCTAGCACTCCTGAAATTCAGATTACAAAGTCATTCGAATAGATTTCTGAAAATTAGCTATGCTGAGCTAGTTCAAGCAGACTCAGGAGCCCGCAAGTGCGGAACAAAACCGGAGCGAACCGAGCTTGCGAGTTCAGCGTAGCTAACCGGAGCTCGGCGAAGCCAATTGCGTTTAACGGCATATTCAGGGAATCAAGTTTTGCTTTTCCACCTTCATTATCAGGATTGATTCCCAGTGATTTCTTCATAGTACCTCAAAAATTAAAATGAAAGTTTATTCTCTAATTTTTGTAGGCCGAAGTTTCGGGAAGCTGACAGAGCGACTTCACCCTGGCCGACCTCGATACCGGCGGTCAGGATGTTGTTCTGGTCTATGCCGAAAAGTTGGAAAGGGGCAGCAGAATACCCACATCCACTGTTGAATGCAGGTAGGGCAAACTCCTGGCTATTTGTGTTTTTTTTAAGGAGTGTATACTGTCTCATTCTGACTGGTATTCGAAGGCGCCGATATCTCGGGTTCCAACTATTGGATTACCATCCAAATCCATATCATAGTGCCCCTCATCAGCTCCGCTATCCCTGGCAGGGCTCGAAGATGTCAGGTGGTAGTCCCCGCCTTCAAGGTCCTCGACCTCGGGGTTTGCAATAATGGCTGTTGCCCCAAGCTCGATATTTTCCGA
>QMPQ01000126.1 GCA_003648635.1 Bacteroidota bacterium
GGCCACTTCAAATCACAAGCGTATCGAATAAGCAGGGGATCAGCCTTGAGGACAATCTGGTACTATCTTTAGTTAAAGAGGAGGAAGAGCCTGAGGTGTTTGTAGGCGAAGAAAGCGATATTAAACTAAAGCAGACGCAGTTCGAAGAAGTGGCAGGGGCAGCACTTCTTGTGCCGGTAATTGCGCCCAAAGGGAGTGTACTTGTGGTAAATACCTATCAGGATAGTGTGCTGATCAGCACAGATACCCTGGTGACAGAGAAACGAAAAACCGATCTGCAGATAGTTCCTGTGGCTGGCACCAGTGTGGTGGAACTGGAACTCATCGATAAGGATGGAAACATTCACCGGAACAGCCTGATTGTGGTGGGAAATATTGCTGCAGAGGAAGCCTCTCAGGAAGTGCTGATGCAGGAAGTTGGCGATGAGCAGGAGATAAGTCAGGATCATCCCCTCAATGAAGTTCCGGTGGGGATCATGCTCCTGCAGATGCAGGACGCGTCCGAAGGCCCCCTGCACGAACTCCTGATGGAGCTGGATCCTGAGAAAGAAGGAATAGACGGTGAGCAGGAATTATTCAACTACCTCTATGAAGAGAGCGATGCCCGGGGTATTGACCCAAAAGATATTGATCTGCTGCTTGCTAATACTGTTTCGGGTGGTGATGCAGAACTGCTGCTTCAGCAGCTGAAGGAACAGACCTCTGGTCCGCTGAAGGACTACCTGAAAGAGTTGGACCTGGAAGATGAAGGCATACGAAACAGTGAGGACTTACTCAAGCACCTGGAAAGGGTGGCTGATGCAGAAGGATTCTCCATGGATGATGTCAGAAAGGCAATGCTGGAAAGCCTGGAGCAGCCGCTTGAGGTTTGCAGTCTATATGAAGAGTTGCTCCAAAGCAGTGATGGGACCGTCAGGGAGATCCTGGAATCCTTGGATCTTCGTGAGAAAGAAATCTATACTGTGGACCAATTAATTAGCCTGATTTCCAGGGAACTGGAAGAAAGAGGTGTAAGCAAAGAAGAGAGAGAAAAGATACTTAAGGAGCTCTTTGGGGAACAGTATGGCGGGAGCGAGTCCCCGAAGCGTAAAACGCCCTGGCCCCTACTGGTGCTGCTTGCTGTAGCAGGTGCCGGGATCACCTGGTTTATCATCGCCTGGTGGAGGCGTCGTGAAGAGGAGGAGAAACAGGGGGATTAATCACCGTTTTTATAGGCATCTCTATACCCCAATTTTTATTGTACTGTCAATTAAATTTTTAAATTTGTAGTATACACGCTAAATCCACCAAAATGAGAAGGCTATTCCTGTTCACGTCTTTTTGTCTTCTAACTTCCCTAATCCTTGCCCAAAACGTCAAGGTTGACTTTAACGATGGTGAGTTCTTCCTTGCTGAAGAAGATTACGAGGAAGCTCTGTTTGCCTTCGGAAAAGTGTATAATAAGGGGTACCAAGACAATGCATATATCAACTATCGAATGGGCTTATGCCTGATCAATATTCCCGGCCGAAAAACGGAATCGATTCCCTACTTTGAGAAAGCTGAACAGAGCATTTCCAGCTCTGTGAAGGAGGGGAAATTTGATGAGAAGGATGCTCCCCCGGATGCACTTTTATACCTGGGGAACGCTTACAGGATCAATATGGAAATTGACAAAGCCATTGAAAAGTACAATGCATTTGCCAAATACATCGATCCCAAGGATGTAACCCTGCAGGCCTATGTGGACCAACAGATCCTTGCCTGCGGAAATGCGCTGGTGGGTACTGCCAATCCCGTTGAAATTACTACTGGAAACCTGGGTCAACTCCAGGAAACCCACACTTCGAGATACAACATGCAGGTCTCCGGCGACCTTCAGACCATGGCCTTTATGGGAAAAAATCCTTTTTACAATGGTATCTACGTAGCAGTCAAAAAGGGTGAAGTATGGGGCAAACCCATGAACATTACCCCTTCTGTCGCCTCCGATGGGAATATGGATATAGTGAGCCTGTCCTATGACGGTAAAATGATGTTACTTGCTGTCACAGACCAGTTTACAAGTAATATTTACCTATCGGTCTACGAGAACAAACGATGGACTCCAGCTGTCTCCCTTGGCAAGCCTGTCAATTCCAAGTATTATGAGGCACATGCCTGCTTCTCCCCCGATGGTAAAACGATCTACTTCTCAAGTAACCGCAAGGAATCCATGGGTGGCATGGATATTTTCCGTAGCGAACAGTTGGGAAATGGCACATGGGGCGAGCCTGTAAACCTCGGACCGGGTATCAATACCATCTTGAATGAGGATGCCCCGACCATGAGTCTGGACGGGAAACGACTCTATTTCAGTTCTCAGGGTCACAGTACCATGGGTGGATTCGATATATTTTATTCAGATCTGCTTGCCGATGGCAGCTTTCACAGTGTACCTGTGAACCTGGGTTACCCGCTGAACACCTCCGATGATGACTACACCTTCTCACCGCAAGGGGCAACTGAGGAGAACAGCTCCTTAATTTTTTCCCATGGGAAGATAGCGGAATATGATCTCTTTAAATTTGAGATGATAGGTCGCGAGCAGACACCGGTCCCTGTTAGCATGGATGAAACAGAAGTGGTGGAAGAGGTGGTGGAAGAAGTGGTGGCAGAGGATATTCCGGAACCAGAGCCTACACCAGAAAAATACTACCTGAGGCCCATCTATTTTGCCTTTGACAGCTATACACTTTCCAAAGATGGAATGGCGAAACTTGATATTCTCACTTCCATCCTTGATATGCACCCAAGCTTAAAACTTGAAATTACCGGCTACACCGATGCCAAGGGCGCCTTTGATTACAACCAGCTCCTCTCGGTGAACCGTGCAGAATCCGTGTACAAGTACCTGATTCTGAATGGAATCTCCAAGGACCGCATGAATGTAACCGGGCTGAGCGAAAATGACCCTGTGGCGAGAAATACCACCAGGGATCAAAGAGATGCTCCCGATGGAAGGATGCTAAACCGGAGAGTTGAATTCAAGGTGAGCCTCATTGAGGGTGTGATCATCGAAATGGAAAAAGTGGAGATTCCTGACCATTTAAAGCTGGATGAGTAGTTCCCAAATCCTAGAGGTATGAAGAGACACCTGTCTTTATCTGTAGTATTGTGCATGCTTGCGATCCCCCTCCTGGCCCAGTCCACCGAGGACACCTTCTATGATGCACTCTATTTTTACGAAGAGGAAGAAGATTTCCAGGAGGCACGATACCTGTATTATGAGGTTCTCAGCAAAGAGCCCAATAATGCCAATGTCAAATACTTAATTGGCATGTGCTACAATAACATCCAGGGAGAGGAACACAAAGGGATTCCTTATTTCATAGAGGCCACCCATAGCATCACTTCGAAGTACAAAAAGAACAAATACACGGAAAAAAGGGCCCCGCACCACAGCTGGTTTTACCTTGCAGAGGCCTATAGCAAAACCAACCAGATGGATGAAGCTCTTGGGGCCCTGACCACCTTCAAGGAGCTGAAAGAATTTGATTCCAAATACAATGCACGGATCACTGAAGAGGCCGTGCTGGCAGTTGAAAGAGCCAAGATTATCAAGGATGCTGCAATCAATATTCGGGGACTCTATTTCAATGAGCCCATCAACAGTCCCGCTGATGATTACAACGGAGTGATCTCAGGAGATGGCAGAGTAATGGTGTGGGCCAACACCAAGACCTTCTATGAGGCGGTCTACATGTCGATCAGGCAAAATAATCAGTGGGGCGTACCAGAGCTGATCACACCTCAGATCGTATCGGATGGCAACTTACTGCCTGCAGGCCTATCCTTCGACGGAACAAGCTTGTTGCTGGTTAAAAGTGACAATAGGGGCAATACCGATATCTGGATCAGTCAGTTCAATGGCTCAATCTGGAGCCCGGCCGAAGAGATCACGGGAGAAATTAATTCCGGTTCCCATGAGGACCACGCCTCTTTCAGTCCGGATGGACGATACATCTATTTCTCCAGCGACCGGCGTGGTGGGGAGGGAGGCCTCGATCTGTGGTATTCTGAGAGAGAGCGAGACGGAACATGGGGCAAGCCTGTAAATATGGGTGATCAGATCAATACAGATAAAGACGAAAGCTCTGTCTTTATAGCACCCACTGGAGAACGCTTAATATTTGCCTCCAAGGGACACTTTAACATGGGGGGGTATGATATTTTCAGGTGTGAGCTGCAGGAAAATGCAACATGGTCACAGCCCACCAACATAGGCTATCCCCTGAATACAACCAGTGATAATACCTTTTACGTGCCCATCAACAACGGAATGCAGGCCCTCTATACACGATTCACCAATGAAGCCGTCGGGAAGCTGGATCTGTGGTACGTGGAAATAGTTGATGCAGAGGACTTTGTAAGCGAAGGACTCACCCTGTCTGTGGATCCTCCTGAAATAAGTCAGAAGGACTTTGCCATCATCCTTGTAAATACAGAGACCGGCGAGGAGATCGAAGTGCTCTACGATTCCGACACCGACTCTTTTAAGGCACTGGCAGGCGAAAAATCAAGCTATAAGGTAATCTCCTATAAGCAAAAGTAGCGTGAATATCCTGGAGAATAATACCATCTCCCTCAGAGCTCCTGAACTTGAAGACCTGGATCTACTTTACATCTGGGAGAACGAGCCGTCCATCTGGCAGGTAAGCGGTACCCTCACCCCTTTCTCCAGGTATGTCCTGAAACAGTACCTCGAAAATGCAGGTAAGGATATATACCAGGTAAAGCAACTCAGGTTGATAATCCAGTTGAAGAACAATCACCGTCCAATTGGTGCTGTTGACCTCTTTGACTTTGAGCCGCACCATCGCCGTGCCGGTATCGGGATCCTGATTGCTGACCCTTCGGACAGAAGGCAGGGCTATGCAAGAGAAACACTTGAAACCATGACCAGCTATTGCTTTGATGTGCTTCACCTGCACCAGGTCTACTGCAACATTTCTGCCGGAAACGGCGCAAGTATCAAGCTATTTGAAGAAGCGGGCTTCGAGGAGTGCGGAAGAAAGAAAGAGTGGTTATTTAATGGCAGCACTTACGAAGATGAGTTACTGTATCAAATAGTTAATAAGTCGGCGTAAGCCGGTATCTCGCTTAGGAAGCTAATCTTTTCCGTCTCAAAATCCAGCTGGCAGCAGTAGTGCTTCAGTCCGTTGGTGACGATCAGGTAACGAACTCTGAAAGCCAGGTTATAACGCGCCACCTGATCGAAGCTGGCCTGGCTGATGCTTACCTCAGGCGCCTTGCACTCCACCAGCAGGGCAGGATGGCCGGCCGGTTTATGCACCAGGATATCACACCTGCGGGTGAGTTTGTTCAGTTTCAGTGAATATTCGGTCATGATCAACGAGGCCGGGAATCCCTTCTCCTCCACCAGGTAACGGGCAAATCGCTGCCGCACCTCCTCCTCCGGGGTGAGCTTTACAAAGCGTTTTCTATAAACATCCAGCACCAATGTCATCTCACCCTCGGTTCTGTGTCTGAAATCATATGCCGGAAGATTCAGTTTTCGCATGAAATGGTTTATCTTCGCATTGGATTACAATGTAACAAAGTTAGAAGGAACTTATGTGTTGAAATTCGGAATTTGAGGCTTATGAAGACAAAAAAGGAAATTATTGAAAATTGGCTCCCCCGCTATACGGGCGTTGAAATAGATGATATTGGAAAGCATATTCTACTGACGAATTTTCAGGGCTACCTGGACCAGTTTTGTGCTATTGGAAACACCAAGGTGGTGGATCGCAAAGTGGCCATGCCATCGGCCACCTTCAATGGGATTACCATGATCAACTTTGGAATGGGCAGCGCCAATGCAGCCACGGTCATGGACCTGCTGTCGGCCGCCAGTCCTAAAGCAGTTCTTTTCCTTGGAAAATGCGGGGGATTGAAAAAGAAGAATGAGCTGGGCGATTTCATCCTGCCTATCGCGGCCATACGGGGCGAAGGAACCTCGGACGACTATATGCCGCACGAGGTACCTGCCCTTCCCTCCTTTAATCTGCAGCGGGCCGTTTCCACCACCATACGGAACCTGGGTATGGATTACTGGACCGGAACCGTCTACTCCACCAACCGGCGGGTCTGGGAACATGACAATAGATTCAAAAAGTACCTGAGGAAAGTTCGGAGCATGGCCATTGATATGGAGACCGCAACCCTGTTCACCGTAGGATTTGCCAATGGGATACCCACAGGGGCATTGCTCCTGGTCTCAGACCAGCCCATGATCCCGGAGGGTGTCAAGACCCAGGCGAGTGATAAGATGGTCACCAAGAATTTTGCAAAAATGCACCTGGAGATCGGGATTGAATCGTTGCATGAGATCATCGACCACCGGGAATCGGTAAAACACCTGAAATTTTAGTTAGTTTTGGGAATGACCTACGAGCAGATAATCGGCGACCTGAAGAACAAGGTCTACAAACCGGTTTATTTCCTGTGGGGAGATGAGCCCTATTACATCGATCTGGTAAGCTCCTTTATCGCAGGAAATGTACTTAGCGAAGCGGAGCAGAGCTTTAACCAGACCACACTGTATGGGAAGGACAGTGAGGCCGCACAGGTATCTGACCTGGCTCGCAGGTTCCCCATGATGGCCTCTCACCAGGTGGTGGTGCTGAAGGAGGCCCAGGACATGAAGAGTTTTGGGGAGCTGATCCACTATGTGGAGAAGCCCCAGCCTTCCACCCTGCTGGTGATCAGCTACAAGTACAAGAAACCCGACAAACGCCAAAAAATATTCAAGGTCCTGGAGAAAAAGGCAGTCTGGTTCGAGTCGAAAAAGATGTATGATAACCAGGTGCCGGGATGGATCGCCGCCTACGCCTCCAAACAAAAATACAACATGGAACCCAAGGCGGCAGCCCTGCTTGCAGAGTTCCTGGGGAGTGACCTTTCAAAAATTGTAAACGAGGTGGAGAAGCTCACGGTAGCTATTGGGAAGCAGGGCGAAACCATCACACCCGTACTGGTAGAGAAGCACATAGGCTTTAGCAAGGATTTCAACCAGTTTGAACTGCAGGATGCTCTCGGAAAGCGGGATGTACTAAAGGCTATGCGGATCATCAACTATTTTGCCGAGAATGATAAGAAATACCCATTTCCCCTGACCATTATCTCGCTCTATTACTTCTTCTCCAAGTTGCTTCTTTTCCATTATACCAAGGATAAATCGAAACAGAACCTGGCTGCCACACTCAAGGTCAATCCCTTCTTTGTGAAAGATTATGAAGCTGCCGCAAAGCGCTACTCAGCTGCTAAACTGGTGGAGATTATCTCCCTTTTACGAGTTTACGATATGCGCTCCAAAGGATATGAAGGCAACACCACTCCCTCAAGAGAGCTGACCCGCGAGCTGATCTTTAAAATTCTCCACACTTAATCCATATAGCTTTGATTACCATTCTTATTGTGATTCTTAGCGTTCTTACTTCGGTGGCGGCATTCAGGCGAGAGGAGCTCTTCTACAAGCTGGATCTCTCACCTGCACGTATTGTCCATCAAAAAGAATACTACAGGATCGTCACTCATGCCTTCCTGCACGCCGACTACTTTCACCTGGGGATCAATATGCTGGTATTATACTCCTTCGGGCGTTATGTGGAGCAGATATTTTCCCAGCTGGAGTCAGCCGGACTCATCTTCTCAGGCCCCTTCTTCTATATTCTGCTCTACGTGATCGGCATTGTCCTGGCATCCGTTTCCACCATCTCCAGGAACCGGAATAATGAGTCTTACGGTGCGGTAGGAGCATCAGGAGCCGTATCTGCCATCGTTTTTAGCTATATCTTCTTCGCTCCACTGGAGAAGATCTATTTCTATATGGTGCTTCCCATCCCGGGGATTCTTTTTGGTGTGCTGTACCTCATCTACTCCAGCTATATGAGCCGGCGCAAAAGCGATAACATCAATCACTCTGCCCATTTCTGGGGTGCAGTGGTGGGTTTTGTTTTTCCCATACTCCTGGAGCCCTCGCTCTTTATGGTGTTCCTCGATAAACTCTTTCCATGATGAAAAAAGCGATCTTCCTGGACCGGGACGGAACCATTAATAACAACTGTGACCACTACTACATCTGGAGCAGGGAGGAGCTGGTGCTCAATCCCGGGGTAAGTGAGACGCTGGCCGAGCTGAAATCGAGGGGATATCTGCTGATTGTAATTAGCAACCAGGGAGGGATAAGCAAAGGAGAGGGCAGTGCCGAAGATGTGGAGGAACTGCATATGCATCTTCGTAGCTTGCTGAAGCAGGAAGGGGTGAGTCTGGATGAGATCTATTACTGTCCACACCATCACATGGTGGAGACCTGTCTCTGCCGCAAACCCCAGCCCCTCATGATCGAGAAAGCTCTGGCGCGCTTCAATATTGATCCTGCGATCTCCTGGATGATTGGCGATGCGGAGCGGGATGTGGAAGCAGGAAAGGCAGCAGGTCTACGAACTATCCTTATTGAACCTAATTCAGATTTAAGGGAAGTATTGGGGAAAATCGACTGATAGGGCTAATTGAGTCCGGGATCTTCGGGGAAGTTGGCCCAGGCGCGGTACTTGTTGTTGTAACTGGCCAGAGTCTTTTTCCAGAACTCAGGATCCACAGACTGCATGATCATACGGGGAGGAATTCTTCCCACCAGCCAGGCATGCTCCTGCATCTCACCATCCAACTGATCGGGCGACCAGCCGGCATAACCCAGGAAGAACCTTAATTCGTGAGGCTTTACGGATCCCTCTTTTATCAGTTCTTTGATCAGATCAAAATCGCCTCCCCAGAAGATGCCATCGGCCACAAGTACACTGTCGGGTACCCGGGCACCCAGGGTATGAATATAGTGGACCGTATTGCTGCTAACTGGTCCGCCCACCGAAATGGTAAAGTCCGTCTCGGGGAAATCATCCACAATCTCGTTGATGCTGACTCCTATGGGCTTATTCAATACAAAACCCAGGGCACCTTCCTCATTGTTCTCAGTCAGATAAACCACCGAGCGGCGAAAATAGTTATCGCCAAGGAAGGGTTCAGAAATCAGGATATTCCCCTTATCTGCAACACTATCATTCACTATATGGAAAAAGTCGATATTCAGATCCATTTTTTTCATAAATCGCCAAAAAGCTAAGTTACGCCATTTTTATTTCAAATAAAACGAACATGAAAGAAAAATAGTATCTTGGTGGCTTATGTCTACAAGGCTCATAAATCCCAAAGAACCCAGGAAACCCACCCTTCTTCAAGCCCTGATACCCATTGTTGTACTGATCGGATTGCTGATTCTGAACGTCAATTATTTTGGAGATAATACCCTGGACGGTGCCAACCAGTTTGCCTTGATCCTGGCTTCTGCGGTAGCTGGAATTATAGCCATCAGCCTTGGAGTAAAATGGCCCCATATCCGTGAAAGTATGGTCAAGAGCATCGGATCGGCCATGCCCTCCATCCTGATCCTGCTAATGATTGGTGCACTGGCCGGGACCTGGCTTCTGAGCGGAGTAGTTCCAACACTGATATACTACGGACTTCAGATCTTCCATCCGAAGATTTTCCTTTTCGCAACGGTGATCATTGCCGGGATGGTATCCCTTGCCACCGGCTCCTCCTGGTCCACCGTAGCCACCATCGGAATTGCCCTGATCGGAGTGGGACAGGCCCTGGGCATCAGCGAAGGAATAATTGCAGGAGCTGTCATCTCCGGAGCCTATTTCGGCGATAAGATGTCTCCCCTTTCCGACACCACCAACCTGGCCCCTGCCATGGCCGGGACCGATCTGTTTACCCATATCCGCTACATGACCATCACCACCGTACCGGCTATGGCCGTGACCCTGGTCATCTTCCTTATAATCGGTTTCACCTATAAATTTGACTCCACACCCGGCGATATTGAACTGGTGCTGGAGGCCATCAGCTCCAAGTTTAATGTAACTCCCTGGTTGATGCTGGTCCCTGCTTTTCTTATCCTGATAATTGTCAAAAAGGTCCCTCCCCTGCCCGCCCTGCTGGCCGGTTCTTTGATTGGCGGTGTGTTTGCCATAATCTTCCAACCGCATCTGATTCGTGAAGTGGCACTGGGACTGGACGAAAGCACCACCACCTTTTTCAAATCCTCCTACCTCTCGGTCATGCAATCGATTTTTGGAGATGTAGCCATCACCACTCCCAACGAGATGGTGAATGAACTGCTGTCAAGCACGGGTATGCGTGGGATGCTTAACACCATCTGGCTCATACTCTCAGCCATGGTATTCGGAGGCACCATGGAGTCAGCCGGATTGCTGGTGAAAATTACCTCTGTGGTGATCCGTTGGGCACAGTCCACCGGTTCACTGGTCACCACCACCATTGCTACCAGCATCTTCTTTAATATCACTGCATCTGACCAGTACATTGCCATCGTGGTACCCGGAAGGATGTTTGCCGATTCCTATAAGAAGCGGGGACTGAAACCCGAGGTGCTAAGTCGCACCCTGGAGGATGGTGGTACTATCACCTCCGTACTGGTACCCTGGAACACCTGCGGAGCCACCCAGTCGAGGGTACTGGGCGTTCCCACCATGGAGTATGTACCCTTTGCCTTCTTCAACATACTGAGTCCGCTCTTCAGCATCCTCTTTGCTTACCTCAACTACAAGATCCGACGTTATGGGGATGATGAGCAGGGCGAAGAGAAAACCATGACTGACGAGGACCGAAGAGATATCTAGGGATGTTTTAAGGCCTTTTAAAAGGGATATTTTGTCGCGAAGTGGTTA
>QMPQ01000127.1 GCA_003648635.1 Bacteroidota bacterium
AGCTCTTTCAACAGGGCATAGAGTTCGGTTTCGAAGAGATTGTCCACATGTGTATCGGGCTCATCAAGGACCAGTAACCTGGGGGAAGAGATTATGGCTCTTGCAAGCATGGTTCGCTGTAACTCACCACCGGAAAGTTCTCCAATGGAACGAGAATGCAATGCTTCCAATCCCACTGTTTCAAGTGCCTGTTCTACTTTACTTTGCCTGTTTCGGGCGGTTCCGAATCCCAGCTTCAGCCCATGTTCCAATCCGGAGGCAATCACTTCCTTCACCGTAATTGGGAAGCTTTCATCCACCTTGCTTCCCTGGGGCAGATATCCAAATTCCGATCTTTTCAGGGAGTGCTTGATGGAACCCTTAACTGGTTTTAACAATCCCAGAATAGCCTTAATCAGGGAGGTTTTGCCCCCGCCATTGGGCCCGATAATTCCAATGAAATCGTGGTCAAACACAGATAAAGTTACATTGGAGAGCACCAGTTGCTTCTGGTAAGCAACATCCATATTCTTTATCTCGATCAGGGGAGTGCTCATTGATTTGAAGGATTAAGCTGTTCTGCAATATAGCGCATTTGTTTTCCCCAATGCAGATCGAGGGGATCAAATTGAATAATTTCAGATCCAGTTTCCCTGGCCAGCACCTCCGCATTCTTACGATCAAACTGGCTCTGTATCAGTATTTTTGATATTTGATGTTGAAGGGCCAGATCGGTCATTTCTTTTAGGTGTGCCGGCGAAGGGGTTTTCCCTTCAATTTCGAGGGAGAATTGTTCAAGGGAGTAATCCCTTGCATAATAGGTAAGCGCCGGGTGATAAATCATGAATTTCCTGTTCTCAATGCCTTCAAGTTTGCTTGCAATGTCGACGTGCAACGAATCAAGTGAAAGAATAAATATGTCAAATCTAGTCTGTAAGTACTCCTTTTCATGTGGAAACAACAGCATAAGATTGTTGTGAATGTTGCGTGCAATGATCCTGGCATTACTGACCGACATCCAGATATGCGGATCGGGTCCGTAATGGGAATGCCCGTGGTGATCTTCTTCATCCTCCCCGGCATTCTCCAGAATGATCTCTACTCCTTCAGAGAGATCCATAATTTTCATATCCGGATTGATGCTGCTTATCTTTTCCATCCAGCTCTGTTCGAATCCTATATATCCGATGCGAAAGTAAGCTTCAGATTGATCCAGTTTTGCAAGTTGGGAAACACTTGGTTCATAGCTAGCCGGACTTGCACCAGGTGGGATCATTACATTGACTTCCACCAGGTCCCCTGCCAATTGTTCAATAAAGTATTGTTGAGGAATGATGCTGACACTGATCACCGGTTTGTCCATTACATCCCCACCTGTCCTACAGGAGACGGCCAGTAGGACTACACCCAGGCAGAGTATAAATTTCTTCATTGTTTTCCCGGTTTAAATATTTGATATAGAGGGGTGCCTTTTGGTGGAACTGGGTCATGGCCGTGACCACCCCAGGGATGACAACTTAGGATTCTTTTTGTTCCCATAATAAGCCCCTTAATGGGACCGTGGATAAGCAGTGCTTCTAAAGCATATTCAGAACAGCTGGGATGATATCTGCAGGTTTTAGGAAGCGCAGGTGAAATGATCCACTGATAGATTTTAATGGGAACGGTCAACAGGGCAACAAGCAGCCAACGTATCCACCTGATAAGGAAGAAGTTATTAATACGTTCCTGAAGACTTGATACCAAAGCCATAGATCATCTGAAATTCAAGCAAAATTAAGAATATTTAGGGAGTAATTTAGATCATTTATTAAATGGATTTCATGTCATTTTTGTGTATTTTCACGGCTTAATTTTACAATTAATAAGATCGTCCTATAATTCAATAACAAATTGTTACCATGAAAGAAGCTGTAGCTATACTTTGTGCAGGCGGACCTGCACCCGGAATCAATACTGTGATCAGTTCTGTGACCAAAATATTTAACAGGAACGGATATAATGTCCTGGGACTTAATGGTGGATATAAAAGCCTCTTTTCTGAGGAGCCTTCCTTTGAATTTCTTGATTTTGAGTATGCCGATCAGATTTACAGCAGGGGAGGATCTGCTCTGAAAATGAGCCGTTATAAGCCAAAAGATGATGAGTTCAAGGTCGATTTTTTCAAGAAAAACAATGTAAAGCTTCTGGTCACCATTGGCGGCGATGATACTGCTTCAACCGCCAACCGTTTGGCCAAGTTCCTGGACAAAGAGAAGATGGATGTGAAAAATATCCATGTACCCAAAACCATTGATAATGACCTTCCACTGCCGGAGGGGACTCCTACCTTCGGGTATCACTCAGCCAAGGAAGAGGGTGTACGTCTCTCTACCACCATCTATGAAGATGCCCGCACCAGTGGAAACTGGTTTGTGGTCAGCGCCATGGGACGAGAAGCCGGTCACCTGGCTTTTGGAATCGGGACCGCCTGTCATTACCCCATGATCATTATCCCGGAGATGTTTAATAAGACAAAGATGACTTTTGATAAGATCACCAGAATGGTAGTCTCCTCCATGGTTAAGCGTAGGATCCTGGGCATAGATTACGGTGTGGCCATGATTAGTGAGGGTGTTTTCCATTTTATGAGCGATGAAGAGATTATCGATACCGGGGTTAATTTCACCTACGACGAGCACGGTCACCCCGAGCTTGGAAATGTAAGTAAATCCCACATTTTCAATATGCTTACCCAGCAGCATCTTAAAACCCTGCGGATCAACGTGAAAAGCCGTCCAGAGGAAATAGGCTATGAATTGCGTTGTTGCAGGCCCATTGCCTTTGACCTGAGTTATGCAACACGCCTTGGATTGGGAGTTTACAACCTCTTTATAAAGGGTGAGACCGGGTGCATGACCACCATCGACCACCACGGCAATATCACCCCGCTCTACCTGAAAGATGTGGAGGATGAGAATGGCAAAGTGAAGCCTCGTTTGGTGAATATCGAGTCTGAATCTGTACAGGTGATCTTTAAGAATAACCTGCATTACATTACCAAAGAGGATTACAGGGCTGCAAAGAAATACGTGAAGAATCCTGAAGACTACGACTTTATGAAGATCCTGAATTGGGAAAAATAGTCTCAACTCCTGCTACCATTGATTTATAACAATTAATGGGTTAAATTTAGAAGAAAAATTATGGCACAGGGGAGCAGGAAAAAAGGGACCATAGGAATATTAACTGGTGGCGGGGATGTACCGGGTTTAAATCCGGCCATTCGCGCCGTTACTATTCGCGCCCTTCGGGAAGGATACCAGGTCATCGGTCTTCGAAAGGGTTGGTCGGGCATTACTGAGATTATCAGGGACAAAAATGCTGATAACAGTGAGCATTTTATTGTTCTTACAGAACAGATAGTAAATAAGGCTGGACGTACTGGCGGGACTTTCCTGCACACTTCCAGGTTTAATCCAAGCAGGGTGAGCAAAGCGACGGTGCCTCTGCATCTGAGAGATAAATACTCGAAAGAGACCAATGATCTCACCTCGGATGTGCTGGAAAATCTTGCATTTTTGGGCATTGACTTTCTTATTCCTATTGGTGGTGATGATACCCTGAGTTACGGCGTGCGTCTTTACAAAGAGGGATTCAAGGTGATTGCTATACCCAAGACCATGGATAATGATGTGCCGGGTACGGATTACTGTATTGGATTCAGTACCTGCGTTACGCGTACCATTCACATGACCAATACACTTCGAACTTCGGCCGGTTCGCATGAGCGGATTCTGGTACTTGAGGTATTTGGGAGGTATGCCGGATTTACTGCGATGATCCCCACCATGGCTGGAGCTGCAAACCGCTGTGTTATTCCCGAATATCAATTCGAAATTCCTCACCTGACTGAACTGCTGGTGGAGGACCGCGTTCAGAATCCAAGCAACTACTCAGTGGTTCTAGTTTCGGAAGGAGCCACCTTTAAGGGGATGGACAACATGATGTTTAAGGATGGGGAGAAGGATGCCTTCGGTCACGCAAAGCTGGGAGGAATTGGCAATACAGTTTCTGCCCTGATCAAGAAAGAGTCGGCGAAGTTTAACAATGGTGTGGAAATAAATATTATTAACCAGCATCTGGGATACCTGGTTCGAGGAGGCGATCCGGATGCCATAGACTCCATTGTTCCCATGGCCTATGGCAATCTTGCCCTAGATCTGATATTAAAGGGAATTCACGGACGACTGGTTGTATTGAGAAACGGACGCTATGACAATGCACCAGTCGACGTGGTGACCAGCTCAAAGAAACTTGTGGATGTGAAGAAGCATTACAATGCCGATCGCCTGAGACCGCACTTTAAAAGCTTTGAGTTCCAGCCCCTCTTTATTATGAGTGGAACGTAAAAAAATAACTATTGAATAAGCGCAAAGCGATTATTCAATGTATATCCACGCGGTTTCTATCACATTATCCCGAACACCGTTCAGATCCTGTAAGGATGCCTTTATTGATTCATAAGACCCCGAGGTCACAAGGTTGAAATTATACGGACCGGCGATGATTCTACCTGCATATCCCTGTTCTTTCATTTCAGCTGAATAATCATTTGCATATGAAGAGTTCTTAAATGCACCAACGATAATATGCACTTTTGAATTTCCCCCCTCACAGTCAGCCAGTTTTAGCATAGCCTCATCAGCCTGCAGCCTGGCAAGGGCAAGCTGGTCTGCCAGGTCTTTATTGCTTGTAACCTGCGTTTTTAAAGCATCGTTTTCAGCTACCATTTCATCAATCTGTTCTTGAGTCATGGATGGCTTTTGAAACAAACTACAGGATGAGACGATCAATCCCAGTAAAATGATTCCTATCAGATTCTTCATAATGAATGGTTTTGGTTCTTCAAGATTAAAGGTACATAAAATCCATAAATGGTTAATTTGAATGTAAAGGGAGTTGTTAATAAGTCTATAAACCTGCTAATCAGCTTTATAATATGGGTTATCGTAATTTTGAACGAGGAGCAATGCATTTTTAGACCATGTAAGACAGGCAGCGGAGGAGTATTTATGGATCCTCTCAAAAGGCTAGCCCCAAAAGACTGCATTGAAACTGCTTGGTGATAAGTTTGTGTTGACCCGGGATATGCTTAGCTTATTCGATGCTTGATTCCGTCGGGATAAATAGATGGGTTGAGATGGGATAATGGTCGGAATGATCTGTTTTGATCCTAAGGAATTCAGAAGATAGCAAAGGCGGGCCATACATAATATAGTCTATGCGGAATGAGGGAAATTCACCGGCATAGGTGTTGCCAAAACCCCTGCCTGATTTTCGAAAGGAATCATTCAATCCTTTCTTGATTTTCCGGTAAGCATAGGATTGAGGGGTGTCATTGAAATCGCCCATAACAACCACCGGGTGGGGTGAATCCTTGATATAATTGGCGATGATCTGTGCCTGCTCGGCACGCATGGTGAAAGCTGTTTTTAATCTGGAGCCGATGGCCCGGATTCCTTTCATTTGCTCATTGTTGTATTTGAGCCGGGCTGTATCCATAAAAGCGTAGTTATCTTCCTGGAATTTGATAGACTGCAGGTGAATATTAAAAATCCTGATTGTATCGGACCGGAACAGGATATCGGTATACATAGCGGCATTGAAAGAGGAATTAAATGGGATCCGGCTCTTCTTAAGAATTGGATACTTACAGAAAGTGGCAATCCCAAAGCCACTCCTGTTGGCAGGGTCGGCTGTGTAATATACCGCGTTGAAAGGAAGATATTTTAGCTGATTGGAAATATAGGTATGTGTCTGACCAGTTTTAGGTGAAGTGAAGTACTCCTGGAAACAAACAAGTTGAGGTTCCTGAGTTTCAAGAAATTTAAAAATCTCTTTTTTTGCCTCTGGTTCTTTGCTCCACTGGTAGATATCAAATCCCCTGACATTATAGGATAAAGCTTTAAGGAATCTATCCTGCGAGCTGTTCACTGGAATCTCCGAGGTTCTGAAATTAATAGGTACCAGGTTGTTTAAATGGTTCCATCCCAGCAGTACCACAATGATAGAGATCAGAATCTCTTTCTTTAAGCGGATCAGCCAGAAACATATAAAAGCCAGGTGCAGCATTAGGAGATAGGGATAAGCCAATCCAAAAAGTGCAGGAAGAAACATCCTTGCAGGATTCACTGCAGGAGCCAGATAAGCCATTAACATGGCTGCGGCACCCAGGATATTCAGGATTAGTACGATTCTGTCAGTGAACTTACCCACAACTATTTTTTATTGCCCATTTTGAAGAGCATTTCCTTCTCTCTGGAAGTCAGACTGTCATAGCCAGCTTTGGAGATCTTATCCAGAATCTGATCGATCTCTTTTTGTTCTGCAACTTTCTGTTTATTATATTCTTTATCGTCTGCCGGACGATTCTGTTCAGCAGAGCGTTTATAAGTGACCTTCAGATTATCTTTTCCTGGTTTGAACCAGGAGGCAATGCTATCCATGATCTGATCAAAACCCTTTGTAAAGTCTTTTCCCCGCCTGTAATAATACGCAAACAGGAATCCTGTAATTGCACCTCCGATATGAGCAATTTTTCCTCCCGTATTCGTTGAAAAATCAACCAGGGAGGTAAGAATAAACATGGCCAGGGCAATGTAGATGATTTTAATCGGACCAATCAAGATAAGATGCATTCTTCGCTCAGGCTGGTAAGTGGCAGTAGCAACAACCACAGCCATAACCGAAGCGGAAGCCCCCAGGGCAATTGATCCTTCCCTGACCCCTGCAAAAACATGGAATACATTATAGAAAATAACATATAGGATTCCCCCGGCCAGACCGCCCAGCAGGTAGGTGCTCAGCAGTTTTTTCAGTCCCAGCTCCTGGATAAATACGGTTCCGAACCAGTATAACCACAGAAGATTAAATAGAATATGAATAAAATCCACATGCAAAAACATATAGGTAATCAGGGTCCATGGACGCCGTGCAAGTACCTCCAGGTTGGCCGGAACAGCCAGGTGATTTATAAATCCCGGGAACAAATCGGAAGCGTTAGACAGAATAAGTATAATCCTGACAATTTGTACTGCCAGAAAGAGCCCCAGGTTCAGGTAGATAAGCTTATGAAGGGTGGTTCCGCTACGGAAAGACTCTTTTATTTCGTCAGTAATACTCATTTAATCAGCAAGTTAATAGAAATTTTGTGTAAACTTGTTCCAATATCTGATTAAAAAGAATCCAAAAATCATACCACCCAGGTGAGCAAAATGAGCAATAGACCCTCCACTCTGTGTGATACCCAGGAACAGTTCAAGTGCGCCAAATCCGATCACAAGCCATTTAGCCTTGATAGGAATGGGAATGAACATAATGTAGAGTGGGGTATTTGGAAATAACATCCCAAAGGCCAGGAGAACACCATAAACAGCACCCGAGGCACCGACCGTAGGCCGCATGAGTTCCCTACCAAATTGATAAAACTGGTTGCCGGGCTGTAAAATCTCATTAAGCAGGGCATAGTTTATGCGATCGACCGAGTAAGCTCCTTTCAAGGCTGCAATTTCGGGGGCAAACTGGATGTAATTGACCAGCTGATGGAAAAACGCTGCTCCCAGTCCGGTGGCCAGGTAGTAGATCAGGAAGCGTTTACTTCCCCAAACACTCTCCAGGGTTTTTCCAAAGATCCATAGGGCATACATGTTAAAAAAGATATGGCCCAGCCCACCATGCATAAACATATGAGTGACAATCTGCCAGGGTTTGAAGAGGGGCGATTGGAAGAAAAACATTCCCAACACGCCATTCAGGTTCACATTGAACATGCGTTGAAAGAGCATGGCAAGCAAGAGCATTACCACGTTGATAATGATCAGGTTCTTAGTAACCGGGGGTGTAGAGCTTAATCTTCCGCCATAAAATCTATTCATCTTCCTAATCTTTAAAATGAGCATCCAGTTCCTGAAGGTCCATGATCCTGGCAATCAGTGAGCCGGAAGGGGTATGGTTGGGGTTAGCACAGGCGAACAGTTGGTCTATCAGTTCCTGCATCTCAATTTCATTTAGCTGTTTCCCATATTGAACGGCTGAAGCCTTTGCCGCAGCTCTCGATACTCGTTCTGCATACTGGGTATCATCGAGGCCTTGCATGGTTTTATATTGCTCTATCATCAACTCTATGGTTTCGCTTGCGTTTGTAGGTTTCATTTCTGCGGGAAAACCATGTACCACTATACTGTTGTTCCCGAAGTCACGTATATCAAATCCCAGCTGCTCCATGGGGGCCATCATTTCTAGGCACACCTGGTAATCCGCTGCATTTAAGCGAATGGATTCAGGGAACAGCGATTGCTGTGCCAGGGGCTGGTGTTCCTCCAGGGCTTTTAACATGCGCTCATAAAGAATACGTTCATGAGCCCTTCGCTGATCGATTAGCATCACACCCGATTTAACAGGTGAAAGGATATATTTGTTTCTTATCTGTAAATTTTTTTGGGTATTCACCTCGATCCCCTGCATAGGTTCAAAGAGCTGTTCCCATCCTTCAAACCGTTCATCCTGGTATGGTGTCGATCGCTTTTCCCGTTCATAGGAGTCTTCTCCTGCAAAAGGATTGTAGGCCGGATTGGTATCGATGGCAGGCTGCCGAATCTCCGTGTCTTTTGATAGAACAGGTATATCGATAACACCTTCCGTATCGAAATCCAGAGAGGGGGACAGGTTGTTTTTGCCAATGGCTTTCTTCACAGAAGCCAGGAGAATCTGCCAGATGGCACGTTCATCTTCAAATTTGACCTCTGTTTTAGAGGGGTGAATATTCACATCAATATGTGATGGATCGATAGTAAAATAAATAAAGTAGGAGGGAATATGGTCGGCAGCCAGGATCTGGTCATATCCACTCATGACTGCCTTATGAAAGTAGGAATGTTTGATATACCTGTTATTGACAAAAAAGAACTGTTCGCCATAGGTTCTTCTGGCGTGTTCGGGTTTCCCGATAAAACCGCTGATGGTGATCAGTGTAGTTTCCGATTCAAGGGGAATCAGGTAGCTGTTAGTCGATTTTCCAAAAACACCAATGATCCTTTGACGCAGGTTGGAGATAGGGAGCTGGAAGATATCAGACTGGTTGTGGATCATCGAAAATTCGATCTCCGGATGGGTCAGGGCCACATGGTTAAATTCGTTGATGATATGTCGAAGTTCGGTCTGATCACTCTTCAGGAATTTCCTCCGTGCTGGAATATTAAAGAAGAGGTTCCTGACTTGAAAATTAGAGCCCACCGGAGCCTGGACAGGATCCTTTGATTCAAGCTTTGATCCTGCTATACGGATCTGGATTCCAAGTTCATTTCCTTTCTGGCAAGTCTTGAGGCTTACTTCTGCAACAGCGGCCATGGAGGCGAGGGCCTCACCTCTGAATCCACTGGTCCGGATTGAGAAGAGATCCTCGGCCTTGGATATTTTCGAGGTTGCATGACGCTCAAAACAGCGTTCGGCATCTAAGTCAGACATCCCGCATCCATTGTCAATAATCTGGATTAATGTTTTACCGGCATCCTTAATGATCACCCGGATAGTAGTTGCTTTTGCATCCACTGCATTCTCCATCAACTCCTTCACCACTGAAGCGGGCCTTTGAATAACCTCACCAGCTGCGATCTGGTTGGCAACCGCATCACTCAACACATGGATGATCTCTGACATCTACCTGTAAAATATTAGATAAGCAAGTAAAAGGAGTATGGCCAGAATTACCAGGAGCCTGATATTTGAAGTCCGGCTGGCCTTTACTTTGGCCTTCTTACCGGCTGTTCGAAAAGATCCCCGCTTGATAGTGCTGCGGTTGGGATCTGAAGGAACCTCAACTCCCATCTCCTGCTTGATCCCCCTTATTCGTTCGTCCCTTGCTTCCTTTTCCGGATCCCAGTATATAGGGGTGTAGGAAAATTGCTTATTGCCTTGAAGTTTAATAAACCTGGGTAATCCCATATCTCATTGTTTAGCCTGTAAAGTTAACGATAAAGTCTAAAAGGACGAAAGCCTGTAAAGTCAAAACTGTTTTTTACTTTTGGGAGTATGAAAGCTCTGATTCTGGAAAACCTGAATGAAGCACGGGAGGTGCTTGAAGACTTTATAAGTCAGCCCGAGAATATTGATGCTATTGAAAAAGCAGCAGCCCTAATGGTAGAGGCCGTTCAGAATGGCGGAAAGATCATATCCTGCGGAAACGGGGGCTCCATGACCGATGCCATGCACTTTGCCGAAGAGCTTTCAGGACGCTTCAGGGAAAATCGGCCTGCACTGCCTGCCATCAGCATTTCAGATCCTTCGCATATTAGCTGTGTGGCTAATGACTTTAGCTTCGATGAAGTCTTCTCCAGGTATGTGGAGGCTGTGGGTCAGCAGGGCGATGTGCTGCTGGCCATCAGTACCAGCGGCAACTCCATGAATATTGTAAAAGCTGCTGAGGCAGCCATGGGGAAGGGGATGAAGGTAGTCGGTCTGACCGGGAAGACGGGCGGACTTCTGGCCGGAATGGTTGATCAGGAGATCCGGGTGAAGGGCCGCAAGCACTCTGACCGCATCCAGGAAATCCATATCAAGATTATCCATATTCTGGTGCTGCTGATTGAGCAGGAGGTGTTTTAAGAATTGATTCTCAGAAAAATCCTTTATAGAAAAAAATGAGGCCACCCCGTTAAAGGATGACCTCGTTTACTTGGATCGGCTTATTTATCCAGGATTATTTTTTTTCGTCGTTGAATTTGATGGATATGACGTACCATACTTTCACTGCTTTTC
>QMPQ01000128.1 GCA_003648635.1 Bacteroidota bacterium
GCCATGGTCAATGCTGATGCACCGCTCCAAAAAACCAGGGATGTAAAGGCATAATTGAAATGTAAATGGGGTTCCCCACTTGCTTTTGTAAGAGCGATTGGTCCATCAAAGTCCGCAAAAGTCATCATAAGACTCTCAAGCGGAGGTAGCTCAGGACGGTTCTCCGCGGGTTCATTGTCACATGAGGTGCTTACAATTAAAAGAGTGATAGCCAGCAAAATGGCTACAGGTCTATTTACTATCAATTTATTATTCGTCTTCATAAGTTCTAATTTTTAAATCCACTTGGCTTATTCGTCATTCTGTCAAACAAAACGACTTTTTATCTTTTTTATTGAACGATTGTAGTAAATTTATTTAATGCAGTTACCGTCAATAAAGAAGCTGGGGCTTGGCTACCGGTTTGACCAGGAACGGGAGATCCTCGCACTGATCTACCTGAGTTACTTCTATATACTGCTCTTTTCTTTGGTGGTAGTCCTGCTTCACACCTCAGATGAAGAGCTGCTTCCCGTGTCCTACCGCTATCATTCCATAATCTTGCTTGGATTTGTGATTCTGCTGCTGGTCAGATTCAGATTCTTTATTATGGCAAAGGTCCTGATACTAACAGTGACCCCTTTTCTGTTACTTATTCTACCGCCCCTTGCGGGATTGTTTAGCGATGAATACTATTTCTGGTTTCCCTATGTGCCCATAGGTCTGTCACTGATACCTCACTTCATATTTCATCCTAAAAAGGAAAGAACTGCACTAATCATTTGCCTGCTGTCCTACTTCCTTCTGGCCATCTTTATCTCCGACTTCATGATGCTTTTAAGCGATGGAAGTGAAAAAATTATCCCCATCGTCCTGGAGAATCGCTTCTACTATGGTTTTATTCCAGTGATTATATACATATTTGTGAACCTGGCACTGGGCCTGGTTTTTGCAAGGAGCCATGAATTTGAACAAATCATGATCCGGCAGCAGGGCGATCTGATCCAAGCCGAGAAAATGGGTTCACTGGGGGTGTTGACAACCGGCATCGCACACGAAATAAACAATCCCATGAATTTTATCTCGGGTGGACTGCATGCCTGCAGTACTTTGAAAAATGAGTTGCTCAAAATGGATGGGAAGCCCTCAAAGAAGAAAATCGCTCTAAACGAACAGATGGATAAAATTATGGCGAATACTCTGGAGGGAGTGGAACGGGTCACGGATATTGTCACCAGTTTAAAATTCTTTTCCAACCCGGGAAAGGCCCACAAACTTGAGCATGACCTGAACAAGTTGCTTTATACTGTTCTGCTAAGCATCGAAAAAAAAATACCCTATTACATTAACCTGAGTAAAAATATTCCGGATGGGACAAAGATTTACTGCTATGATGAACAGCTTCAACAGGTATTTATCCAAATCCTTCTGAATGCCATCCAGGTGCTTGAAGAGAGCCAGGGGGATAAACAAAAGGACATAGATATCTCTTTTTCCGAAGCCAAAAAAGAGGACAAATCGCTTTCATGCATCTCTTTTTCAAATAACGGCCCCCCAATTCCGGAGGATGAGATAAAGCTTATCTATGACCCCTTCTATACTATTAATAATGCGGGTACAGGGAAGGGGCTTGGCATGGCTATCAGCTACATGATCATGCAAGAACACCAGGGCTGGATTGAAGCCAGAAATAAAAATGATCAGGTTATTTTTGATGTGATCCTTCCTAAAGCTTAGCGCTTCAATGCCTCCAGGATGGTGTCTTTAAGCTCATCCTTATTCCAAGGCTTCATTAAATACCTGAATATTAACTCCTGATTAAATCCCTCAAGCATAACATCCGATTCCATAAAAGCGGTTAATAGCATACAGATTTTTTCCGGATGCTTCTGCTTGACAAGCTTGATAAAATCCAGGCCATTGATCACAGGCATTTTCAGATCAGATATAAGCACATGAATATCAGGATTCAGTTCCAGCAAGCTCAATCCATCCGCAGCTGATTCGGCAATAATCACCTCAAAATCATTCATAAAGGTGAGCTGGAGTAATTCCAGATTGATGACCTCGTCATCTACATATAAGATCCTGGGAAGCTCCATTTTGAATAACTAATCTCTGTTTTCATGTTCTTCCATGGTCACCACCTGGTATGATTTGTCCACCACCAGGTCGGCATTGGGTTTCAGGCTTATCACAGCCTGGTGCTCACGCTCCAGGATGCCAAGCCGGAAGTCGCTAAGCGCTTCTTTCATCCGGATAATCTGGTTAATCTTGGTTTCGTGGTAGGTGAGATCAATAAAGACCCGCATATCAATGTCTTTGGCATTGATGGCATAAAGGCCGTCCACGATCAACAGATCCACCTTGCTGAAATCTGTAATGAGTTTGTCTACCTGTTCGGGGATCAGGTCAATGCAGGGAATCATACACTCCTGCTCCTCTTTAAAGTCCCGCAGGGTTTTCCTGATCTTGACCCAGTCATACTCATTGATCCCGATCTGATCAAAGCCCTTGTTACGGCGCCACTCTTCCCTCAACAGCGGTTGGATCCGGTAGTAATTATCGGTATGGATCACCTTTACCCGGATATTGTGATGCTTCAGGAAGGTTCCCAGGGCATGAGCCAGTTCAGATTTTCCCGAACCCGATTCTCCGGATATTCCAACCACATAGCGGTATCGTTCCTCCCTGGTTTCCCTGTCGGCCATTACCTTCTCACAAATGGTCTGGGCAGCCTCCTTGTGCATATCGTTGATCAGCAGAACATCTCCTAACATTGAATCTAAAAATTTATTTTATGGTCGCTATCAGGGATTTTCCTTCAGACAGCGTTAGCTCTTCTCCGTAAAGATGAAATTTTATCTGATCCTTTCCCATATTATTACCGGAGATTTTGATTTGTTGACCGCTTATGGAGACTAAAATGGTCTTTCCCCTGTATGTAAAGCGGAAATCCAATCCCTTCCAGTGTCCCGGCAGTTTCGGATTGAGTACCGGAATATCTCCATTAAGATTTAAACCGGCAAAACTCACCAGGACATCGTAGACCGTGCCTGCCATAACACCACAATGGACTCCCTCTCCGGTGGTCCCTCCCTGTATATCCACCAGGTCGCTTCTAAGCGCATCCATGAAGAGTTCCCAACCACTATCGCTCATTCCCATCTCCCATGCCAGCCTGGCATGTACCAGCCTGCTGAGCGTTGAACCATGTGAAGTGCGTGCCAGGTAATAGTCGAAGTTACGCTTCGCAAAATCTTTCGGAAGACTATAGCCCAATCCATTAATGGTACGTTCTACCTCAGCGGTGCCCAGGTTATAGAAGCTCATCAGAAAATCGGCCTGCTTGGCCAGCTTGTAATCATCGGGCGACTTCCCTTCCGATTTGAGAATCCGGTCGAGCCGGTGTATATCCCCGTATTTTTCGCGGTAGTGCTCCCAATCCAGTTCGTCCAGTCCAAAGTAGCCCATAAACTGTTCAATCACTCCTTCATCTGAAACATGCAGGGCCACGCCATGCCTTACTAGTTTCCACTGCTCCAGATCCTCTTCAGCTAAAGAAAGCACTTCCAGAATCCTCTTTCTATGCCCGGCTTCAAGAGCATTCAGGACCCTGAATGCTTTATCCATCATCCAGCTCACCATAATATTGCTGTAGGCGTTATCGGTCAACCCACCTATGCCCGATCCGGGCAGGGACTCGTGAAACTCATCGGGACCCATCACTTTGTCGATATGAAACTTTCCATCCGGATCGGCCTCTGATTTACTTGCCCAGAATTTGCAAATATCCAGCAACATTTCAGCACCGAACTCCTCCATAAAGACCAGGTCGCCTGTCACATCATAGTAGGTCCAGATGTTGAAGGCAATAGCCAGGGAGATATGCCTCTGCAAGGAGCTGTAATCATCTCCCCATTCACCCGATAGCGGGTTCAGGTGAATGATCTGTGTTTCTTCCCGTCCATCGCTTCCGCTCTGCCAGGGGAACATGGCCCCTTCGTACCCGTACTCCTTTGCATAAGCCCTTGCAGCATCCAGCCGGCGATACCTGTACATAAGTACCGATTTCACCACTTCGGGGAAATGAAGGTTAAAGAGGGGCAGGATATAGAGTTCGTCCCAGAAGATATGGCCACGGTAGGCTTCGCCGTGAAGACCCCGTGGCGGGATTCCCGAATCGAGTCCGGCATGATGGGGCGAAGCGGAGACCATCATATGAAAGAGATGTAGCCTCACCAGCTTCTGTGCCTCCCGGTCGCCCGAGATACGCACATCCATACGGTCCCAGAGCTCTTTCCAGCGACCAGCCGACAGCTTCAGTTCATCTGCGTATACCGACATGGCCTCCAGGGTGGCACGAGCCTCCTCCAGGGGATCTTCCACCCCCGGATCACGTGAAGTATAAATGGTGACCATCTTTTCAAGAACCACCTCCTCGTCCCTGGCGACCTCCATGGAAAAGTGGCTTTCGATCCACCCCTCTCCTGAACTGCTTCCAGGTTCAGCCTCCCTGTTTAAGGTGGAGGAAGCACATGCGGCAATCAGGATGTCCGATTGGGTGGTCTTAACCACCAGCTCGTTGACATTCCCGGATGCGATCTCTGAAACTGCTTCCAGGTGTTGCTGTTCCAGCGAGTTGTAACGCTCCACACCAGCATTTTTATGATCTCCATACAATCCCGATCTAAGCTCTACAATGCCCTCATAATTAAGGGGAGTCAGGGCATAACGCAATCCGGCTCGGTGGGGATCTGCCATGCCGGCAAACCTGCTTGAAACCACCCGGGTTAATCTGCCCTTCGGATCTTCTACCACCAAAATCCGCTTAAGTTCACCCTTAAAAAGATCAAGCGTTCTGTGAATCTCTGTGACTTTGAAGCTGGGCTCAGGATTAAACTCGAACCAGGGACCCTTCTCAATGCGAAAAGAGACAGGCAGCCAGTTGGTGATGTTCACAAAATCCTCATTCTCAATATCCCTTTCCCCCACTTTCGAAACAAGCCTGTTAAACAAGCCTGTCATATAGGTGCCCGGATAATTGACCTTATTGGCCTTGCTCTCCTCCAGGGCACCACGGGTTCCAAAATAGCCGTTACCCACGGTCAGCAATGCCTCCCTGGACCGTTCCTTCCCCGGATCATAATCATGATACTTCAGAAGCCAGCCATCCTCCTCCATTCCCTGCTCGAACCAGGCATTGATCCCTTCCAATCCGATTTCGGCCAGGTCCTCCACCACAATATCTGCTCCACCTACCTGCAACTCTTTTATATTGTCTTCCCTGGCCAGTCCCAGGGTCAATCCGAAATTCCCTTTATGTCCGGCTTGAACACCCGAAACAGCATCCTCCACTACCACCGAACGATGGTACTCCACGCCCAGGTTATCGCAGGCGGTGGTAAATATATCCGGTTCCGGCTTTCCCTGCAGCCCGATCTCGGCCGAGACCACGCCATCCACACGGGTCTCAAAAAAGTGAAGCAGTCCGGCACTCTCCAGAACAGGCTTGCAATTCTTGCTGGAAGAAGCCACCCCTATCCGAACCCCGGCAGCTTTTAAGCCTTCAAGCATCTCTACTGAACTTTCATAGACCTCCACACCATCTTCATCAAGCACCTTGTTGAACATAATGTTCTTCTTGTTGCCCAGTCCGCATACCGTTTCCATATCCGGGTCATCGGAAGGATCTCCGAAGGGGATGTCAATGTCCCTGGACTCGAGGAAGGATTGTACTCCTTTATAACGCGGCTTACCATCCACATAGGGCAAATAGTCGCCGGCATGTGTAAACTCCCTGAAGGAATCCCCGAAACGCTCCTCCCTGCTATGCATATATTCGTCGAACATCTTTTTCCAGGAGGAAGCATGGACAAGCGCTGTCTTAGTGATTACGCCATCCAGATCGAAAATTACCGCATCAAACTTGGGTTGAAATGTCATATTGTGCAATTATATATTTTGTAATGACCATCAAGGTATCTAAATTTATAGAAGTGTTCAAATCATTGCTGCTAAAAAATCTCCTATGAAACGTCTCATCCTTGCCTCCAATCTCCTTCCCGTACATATCCAATGGGGAAATGGAAAATACCAGATCGAAAAAGAGGAAGAGACAACCATCTCCGGACTTCAGAACTTTTACAGCGAATTCGAAACCGAATGGGTGGGACTAACCCCTTTTGAAAATCATGACTTCAATACCAAAGAGATCCGGAAGCTGGAAACCGCACTGGAACCCTTTCACTGTGTTCCCGTATTTCCGAGGCAACGTGACAGGGATCTGCATCTTCACGGTTTCTCACGCAATACCCTCTGGCCACTGTTTCACTATTTCACCGAGAATGTTACCTACAGCGAAGTTTCCTGGAAGGCCTATGTAAAAATTAACCGCATGTATGCGGAAAAAATACTGGAGATCATCCAGGACGGGGACATCCTCTGGGTCCATGACTACCACCTGTTGATGCTTCCCCAGATGATCAGGGAACAGCGACCGGATATATCCATAGGTCTGTTTGTCCATATACCCTTCCCCTCTTTCGAACTTTTCAGGCTGCTTCCATGGAGGCTGGAGCTCATAGAAGGTATGCTGGGTGCCGACCTGATCGGCTGCCAGACCTACGATAATGTGCGGCACTTTATGAGTTCCGTCAGGCGCCTGACAGGGGTAGATTCGGTTTTCAACAGGATCTCTCTTGGCGAACGTACGCTGAAGGTAGATGTCTTCCCCAAGGGAATCGACTACGAACGCTTCCGCAACAAGGCTCTTGAGATCCACAGTGAGCATCCCAGACCCTCGGTGATCCAGGAGGAAATGAAGCTATTCAAAGAGTCGGGTAACCTGGAGAAACTGATTATCTCCATCGACAAACTCGACTATACCAAAGGAATACCCCAGCGTATCAGGGCCTTTGAACGCTTCCTTCAGACCTACCCTGAGTATAATGGACGCATCAGCATGATTGTGCAGGCCATCCCATCGGGAGAGACCAGTGAGTCGTTTTTTAAGCTGAAAAGCCAGGTGGACGAACTGGTGGGACGTATTAATGGCAACCTCGGTACTATTACCTGGACACCGGTCCGCTACCTGAACCAGACCTTTACCATGGATGAAAGAATTGAGCTCTACTCCCTTTCAGACATTGCCCTGATCCTCCCCCTCAGGGACGGGATGAACCTGGTCTCAAAAGAATTTGTTGCCTCCCGTCATGATGGTACTGGAGTGCTGATTCTGAGTGAATTAGCCGGCGCTTCCAAAGAGCTGCATGAAGCCCTGCTGGTCAATCCCAACGACCTGGATGCCATTGCTGAGGCCATAAGAGAGGCCATAGAGATGCCCGAGGAGGAGCAGATCAGGCGAAACAAGGTGATGATGATGCGGCTTCACCGGTATACAGTGGGAAGATGGGCCAGCGAGTTTATTAAAAGTCTGGAGGGTATAAAAGAGATCCAGGAGTTCACGCTCACGAAAAAAATCAATAGCACCCGCATGCGGCATCTAGTAAGCTGTTATAAGGAAACCCAAGAGCGGATTCTGTTTCTGGACTATGATGGCACCCTGGCCTGGTTTAAGAAGAACCCTGAAGATGCCAAACCGGATGAACAACTTTATGAAATTCTGAAACGGCTCGCCAGCGATCCCAACAACACCATCGTGATCATCAGTGGCAGGGACAAGGAGACCCTGAGTGAGTGGTTCGATCCGGAATGGAAGATTCATTTTGTAGCTGAACATGGCGTCTGGTTCCGGGAACCTGGTGGCGAATGGAACATGATGGAACAGATCAACAATGACTGGAGGGAGTCTGTTGAACCCCTGTTGGAATACTATGTGGACCAAACTCCTCGTTCTTTTATTGAATATAAGAACTTCTCCCTGGTGTGGCACTACCGTAAATCCGACCCCGACCTGAGCTTACAGCGTGCATGGGAGCTGAAGGATGAACTGCGAACACTGACCTCAAACTTGAACCTGGAGATTATGGATGGTGACAAGGTTCTGGAAATCAAGTACTCTGGAATTAACAAAGGACGGGCTGCCTCCCATAAACTTGGCGATTTGAGCTTTGACTTTATTCTTGCCGTGGGTGATGACTGGACCGATGAGTTTACCTTTGAGGCCATGCCCGAGGAGGCATTTACAATTAAGGTGGGGGCCAAAACTACCAAGGCAAACTTCTATATAGATAGTGTTGACCTGGTGCGGGAAATGCTCTGCCGTTTCACCAAAGATGATTGCGATGAGTCCATCTAAAAAAAATATAGCCTGCTTTATGCATGTGCCCTTCGAGGGACCGGGCATCATCTTGGACTGGATCGGCGAAAAGGGACATAAGCTCCATTACACGAGATTTTATCAAGGGGATGCACTTCCCGATACTTCTGCTGTTGATCTGCTGATTATTATGGGAGGTCCCATGGATGTTTTTGATTTCCACATTCACCCCTGGATGGGGGATGAAATAGCCTGGGTAAAGGAATTTATCAAGCTGGAGAAACCGGTCCTGGGAATCTGTCTGGGTGCCCAGATCATAGCCGCGGCCCTGGGTGAAGAGGTGTACCCCGGCCCACACAGGGAAATCGGCTGGCACAACCTGCAGTTCTTCCCGGCCCTGGGCGACTTCAAAATCTGCAAGGATCTGCCCACCACCCGCAAAGTATTTCACTGGCACGGCGACACCTTCAATATTCCCGAAGGGGCCACACGAATCGCCGCTTCACAAGCCTTCCCCAATCAGGGATTTATATACAACAATAAAGTGGTGGCCCTTCAATTCCACCTGGAAGCAAGTCCGGAATCGGTCCTGGAGCTGGTGGAAAACTGCAGGGACGAGCTGGTGGACGGTCCCCATATCCAGTCCGAAAAGGAGATTCTGTCGGAACAGAACTACTTTGACACCAACCAGGAAGTACTATATCAGTTTCTTGATTATCTTAGCGCTTTGCTTTCCTGAAACCCTCAGGCCAGTCTCAAAATAAACAAAGATGCGTACAAGAATCCCTGCCCTACTGATATTGTTGTTGGCAATTTCTATTGTGTCCAACGGACAAAATACTCCGGTCAACCGCGCCGATTACCGGCTCCAGGCCATGGAGACCGATCAGACCTTTAAGATTGACGGCATCCTGGATGAAGAGGTCTGGTCCAAAGCAGAAAAAACCAGCCCCTTTTTCCGGATTACCCCCATCGACACTGGTTACGCCATAGCGCAGACCGAGGTAATGGTGGCCTATGATGATGCTTTTATCTACATGGGCATTATCTGTTACGATCCTTCACCCGGGAGACGACCTGCAGAATCGTACCGACGGGACTGGAGCTTCAATAGAAACGATAACTTCTTTGCTGCCATAGATACCTACAATGACCAGACCAATGGTTTTGCCTTCGGGGTTAACGCTGTGGGAGGACAATGGGATGGAATGCAGTCCAACGGGGGAAAGGTGGCCAATGACTGGGATGGAAAATGGTATTCTGCCGTGCAAAATTACGAGGATAGATGGGTGGCTGAATTTAAGATTCCCTTCCGGACCATCCGTTTCCATGAGGGAGACACCGAGTGGGGAATCAACTTTAGCAGGCTCGACCTGAAAACCAATGAAAAATCTGCATGGGCACCTGTTCCCCGACAGTTTGCCTCTGCCACCCTGGCCTTCACGGGTACACTGGCCATGGAGAGTCCACTACCAAAATCGGGGGTCAGGTTCTCCTTGATCCCCTATGTATCGGGCAAGGCAACCAAGGATAGTGAATCGGGTAATCCTACTGCTTATAAAGCAAATGCAGGACTGGATGCCAAGGTGATCCTTTCCACCTCCATGAATATGGATGTCACCATCAATCCCGATTACTCTCAGGTGGAGGTAGATCGCCAGGTAACTAACCTGGATCGTTTTGAAATTTTTTTCCCGGAAAAGCGGAAATTTTTCCTGGAGAACAGCGACCTCTTCGCTAACCTGGGGGACCAGAATCTGAGACCCTTCTTCTCCAGGAGAATTGGCCTGAACCAACCGGTCATCGCCGGTGCCAGGCTCAGCGGAAGTGCCGGGGAGAACTGGCGAATCGGACTCATGGATATGCAGACTGCAGCCACTGATGAGTATTCGGCCGATAACTTCAGCGTGGCAGTCCTGCAACGCAAGGTCCTAAGCCGGTCCAATGTGGGGGCCTTTCTCACCAATAAACAGGTGATTTCAAGCCCCAACGATTCTACCAGTTATTACGACTACAACCGTGTAGCAGGAGGGGAATTCAACTTTGCCAGTGCCGATAACAACTGGACAGGCAAGGCCTTTTACCACTATTCATTCAACCCTGGTCCCTCGGGAAACCGCTTTGCCACCTCCGGTATGGTCGCTTACAACACTGAAACATTTTCTGCCGGGTGGAACCAGGCTTACGTGGGCGCAAACTACCTTGCCGAAATGGGATATGTAAGGCGTAACGCCTACCATCAATCCAATCCATCGGTGGGTTATAAGTTCTACACCATGTCGGAAAGGATTGTCAGCCATGGCCCGGATCTGGAAGCTGATTTCATTTTTGACCCTGATTTAAACCTTACGGACAGGGAGGTTGAACTGGGCTATTCCTTAACCTGGAGGGACAGGAGCTCCATCTCCCTCGGTGTTGAAAATTCTTACATTATGCTGCTTGAACCTTTTGATCCCACCCATACGGGTGGAGTAGAGATTCCTGCCGGTTCAGAATTCACCGAGAACGAGGTCTCCCTTATGTATATGTCCACCATGAAAAGGC
>QMPQ01000129.1 GCA_003648635.1 Bacteroidota bacterium
AATCAGGACTTTATTGAATTAGATGCCGATACATCACTGGGAAACAATCACCTGAATCTCTTGCTGAGAAGAAACAGGGAGCTTCCGCAAGCGGCTCTTTCAGAATATAAGATCGATAGTATCATTGTCTATATTTCCAAATCATCGGATAGTACTTATTCTTTGCTTGAATCTTCCGGGCTTGATGACATCACCATATTTGCCACAGGAGATTACCTGAAACCGAAGGTAATTAAAGAGGCAGTGCGTTTCAATTCCGGCGATTTGTATTCCTTTACCGCGTATCAAACTACACTATCACGTCTGAATAACCTGGGTGTATTCTCTTATGTGAAAATCAAGTACGAGGCTTCCGGTCCGGATAGTCTGTCCAATTTACTTAATGCCAGGATAGATTTGATTATGGCAGATCAAATCAGTTTAAATCTGGAGACGGATGTTATCACGAAATCCACTGGATATGCAGGACCCGGGGTTTCGGTTGGAATATCAAACAGCAATGCCTTCAGGGGAGCAGTGAATTTTCAGGTGGATCTTAAAGGTTCCATCGAATGGCAGTTTGGAAGTAAAGAGGAAGATCAGCTGGGGTCTTTTTCCTACGAATTTGGAATAAATTCCAGTTTGACCTTTCCTAAACTCATTCTTCCGGAGAAGCGCGACTGGACAAAAAATCTTGTAAAACAAGAAACATCTGTAAATCTGAATTTTGATATGCTGACCCGGATAGAGTATTACTCTATGTTCTCTGCTCTGACCGGTTTGAAATACAGTTGGGCAAAAAGACAGGATATAATACACTCCTTTTCACCTGTATATCTTAACTCTGTTTCTCTTTTGGAGACAACTCCTGCTTTTGATTCAATAGTTGGTGAGAATATCTATATACGTAAAAGCTTTGAGGAGCAATTTATTTTTGGAATGAGGTATGATTTCACTTATGACAATACATACAAAAGGCAAGCGCAGAATGTCTACGCCCAGCTGGGCGTTAGAAGTTCCGGAAATCTCCTGGACCTCCTTGCGGGAATTGGGAAGGATGCTTCCGAAAGGCCCTATAAGATTCTGAACACTTATTATTCACAGTTTGTGAAATTTACAGGCGATTTCAGATACTACCTCAATGGATACAACAAAACCCTTGTGGGGCGATTTTATGCTGGTATTGGTATTCCCTATCTCAACTCTGATGTTCTTCCATACGTGGAACAGTTTTTCAGTGGAGGAGCATATAGTATAAGAGGTTTTAATGCCCGGTCGGTGGGTCCCGGATTTTTCTATGATCCGGAGAGCAACTATATAGATCAGTCGGGGGATATGAAACTGGAGGCCAACCTTGAATTCCGCTTCGGCATCTCCAAGATCACCAAGGGGGCTTTTTTCATTGATACGGGTAATATCTGGTTGATAAATGAGGATGAGAACAGGCCCGGATCAAAATTTGATCTCAATACTTTTTATAATCAACTTGCCGTGGGAACTGGTGTGGGGCTGAGATTCGATTTCAGCTTCTTTGTTCTGAGAACAGACGTAGGATTTCCGATCAGAACCCCATATCCTCAAGATGGTGAGCACTGGCTCACCGGAAATGGGGATGCATTTTCAAACGCAATGTTCTACTTTGCTATCGGATACCCTTTCTAGGAAGAATCAGCATCCCCTTTGTAAATGAATACCTCTTCCAGGGGCGTTTTGAAAATAGAGGCCATCCGGAAGGCCAGCTCCAGGGAAGGACTGTAGTTCCCTTTTTCGATGGCTACAATGGTTTGCCGTGATACTCGTGCCAGATCGGCCAGCTCTTGTTGGGTCATTTCGCCTGCGTGAAAGCGCAGTTTTCGAATGTTGTTTTGTATGCTGCTTTTAGCCATCTCAGATTCCTTTACGGTAGTAGTAAATTTGTGAACCATTGTCCAGAATCTCAGCGATCAACCCGAATGCAACAAAAGCGATGAATATCCAATGCACCGGCATACCCAGGGCCAGGCCCAGCACCGACAGGACAAAACCACTTGTGAATGCGTAATAGGAGTTTCTGGTGGCTTTTAGTTTGATCAGTTGATCCCGCTCATCCTCAAGCGGCACATCCTCCTCTCGGGTAGCAATGGCATTGATGATATGGAAAATAATCTGTATAACAATACGCACCGCAACGGAGATGCCTATAAAAACGAGGAATATACGGCCCCAGGTTTGGAAATCATCTGTTAAATCGAATTGACCCTGCTGGTGTCTTTGATAAACCATCAGGGCGTAGATGATTGTGACTAATAATCCGCTAAAAATATTGACGATGTTCTGTTTCTCCTGATATGACATGATTTCTAACTATTATGTATGAATTATTTTACTTAATGTAAATAAATATATACACAAAGATAAGTAAAATATACATAATGTCAAGTAAACACGACATTAAATTTGAAAAAATCAGGATCCCATGACATGCAGTTTTCAAGCTATCCCAAAGGGGCTATATTAAGGCCTTTGAACTGACTTTGAATTGGATGTTTTGTTGAGAGTATTCTGGGAGTTTCCAGCAGAGTCTCATCGATCTCCTTACCGGTGAACTTATGCAGCCTGGTAATTTTTGCATTTTGACGATAGGCGGCCGGGATTATTCTCATGGCATCATCCCTGTTACTGGTCTTGATGATAAGCCATGCTTTGTGCTCTCCTTCCAGACATCCCCATTCAACACTTGTAACAAAATGGGTTCTGCTTGAAAGAAAGGATTGTATTGATCGTAGACAAGAGGCTCTGTCACCTCCGTTTCGTATCTCTATCAGAAATTTTTCCATGATAATTGTAATCAAAACTGGTTTTATACTTCTCTCACAGTTTTCACTTTACGGGAGAATCAAATTACGACCACTTCTATATTAAACAGTTCAATTGTTGATAATTAACACCTTATTTAACAAGTAATTAAAAGTAAAAAGTCTGGCCATATACCTATGGTCAGTATACCTATTCATATACTGACTCCATTGGTACAATTGTAGAAAGCGAAGGTGTTTTTCATACTGTCTGGAAAAGACAGGCGGATGGCTCCTGGCAATTTGTATGGGATTAAAGGTGAAACGAAGGCACAATCAGAGCGAGGGTAAGATTTAGAGTGGTTCTTTATTGGCACATAAATTTTAAAAAAAAGTGTAGAAAATACATTTCATTTATTTGAAATTCTTAAATTATACCGATTTTAGTGAAGAATACCAGGTAGTTTTAAGTTGTAATCATCATAACATCTCATATAACTAACCTAATCTCAACTAAAACTCTAGACTATGAAAAAAGATGTACTTCAAAAGTCGGGGAGGAAAATAAGGAGTGCTTTGCTACTCCTATTTTTATTTCTGACCAGTTTTACTTTTCTGAATGCTCAGGTTACTGTTACAGGAACAGTGAGCAGTGAGGAGGATGGTGGCCCGATGCCCGGTGTGAATATCATCGAGCGTGGCACAACCAATGGCGCCATTACCAACGCAGATGGGACCTATTCTATTAGTGTTTCAGCGGATGCGGTGCTTCTCTTTTCGTTTGTTGGAATGGTATCTCAGGAAATAACCGTCGGGGCACAAACCATTATCGATATCGTTCTTACCAGTGGTACTACTGCACTGGACGAAATTGTAGTAATCGGTTATGGTACGGCTGCAAAGGCAACCCTTACCGGGGCTGTTGCTTCTGTAAAAGGAGATGTGTTGAAGCAGAGTCCCTCCACCAATTTTAGCAATTCCCTCGTGGGTCGCGTTCCGGGACTGTTTGCCTACAACCGAAGTGGTGAGCCCGGTTATGACGGTGCCACCCTTAGGATCAGGGGAGCAAACACTCTTGGGGATAACAATCCGTTGATTGTTGTGGATGGAATTCCAAATCGCAGCCTTGACAGGCTGGATCCAGCTCAGATTGAAAGTTTCACAGTGTTGAAGGACGCTTCTGCTGCCATTTATGGCACCCAGGCTGCAAATGGAGTTATTCTGATCACCACCAAACGTGGTAGAATAGGAAAACCCACTGTTACGCTGGACATTAATGTGGGTGCACAGCAGCCCACTGTCATTCCTGAAATGGCTGATGCAGCCAACTATACCAGTATGCTCAATGAGATATCTTACTATAATGATCCTTCCGGAGGAATGAACCAGGTCTATTCAGAAGCAGATATCCAGGCATATGGGGACGGATCTGATCCCTGGGGACATCCCAACACCGATTGGTTTAATGAGGTATTTAAGCCCTGGTCGCTTCAGCACTACGAGAATATCTCCGTTAGAGGAGGAGGTGACAAGGTGAAGTATTTCCTTTCTTTTGGAAACAGATTCCAGGATGCCATCTATTATAACAGTGCGACTTACTATTCTCAGCAGAATTTCAGAAGTAACATTGACGCCAAAATAACCAAGGGTCTGGATATCTCTTTTGATGTTGCGGCCCGCGCAGAAAACAGACATTTTCCAACAGTTGGTCAATGGAGCAGTTTTCGAATGCTGATGCGTGGCAAACCCAATATGCCTGCATTCTGGCCCAATGGCGATCCGGGACCGGACATTGAATACGGCCATAATCCTGCTGTAACCACTACGGATGCAACGGGTTATAACGATGATAAAAACTACTACCTGGAGACCAACATGGGACTGAACTGGAAGATCCCTGGGGTGGAGGGTTTGTCTATTCGGGCTAACTATTCCTTTGACAAACATTTTCGTTATAATAAAGTCTTTGAAACACCCTGGTACCTCTATACCTGGGATGGGAATCCCGAGCATATTACCGTCCCCGGTAAAAGAGGACTTGATACGCCACAGTTAAGCCAGAACGCTGCTGATGATTATAAAACAACCTACAACGCCTATGTGACCTATGATAAGCAGTTTGGCAGCAGTGATTTTAAGATCATGGTCGGTACCGAGGGTCAGCAGGGGCTTAATAACTGGATGTACGCTTTCAGGAAGAATTATGTATCCGCTGAAATTGAACAATTGTTTGCTGGAGCAACTGACCAGTATATGTCCAACAATGGTTCTGCCTCAAATTTTGCCCGCCGGAGTTACTTTGGCCGGATTAATTACAGCTTCAATCAGAAATATCTGGTTGAGTTTGTTGCTCGTTATGACGGCTCATATATGTTCGATGATGCATGGGGCCTTTTCCCGGGTATTTCTGCGGGATGGCGCATTGTGGATGAAGGATTCTGGCGTGATAACATCAGCTTCTTTGATGATTTCAAGATTCGTGCATCCTGGGGACAAACAGGAAACGACAGGATCTATTATGACGGCCAGTTACAGGATTATAAATACCTGACCCTGTACGGATTTGTTGATAACAGATCCTATGTGTTTGGCCAGAGTATTGATAACAAGCTGCTCTATGAACAGGCGATTCCTAATCCAGAGGTGACCTGGGAGGTGGCCAACCAGTTTAACGTTGGTTTCAACATGGCATTTCTGAGTAACCGGATGACACTGGAGGCAGATTATTTCCATAACCTGAGGACCAATATCCTCTGGAGACGTAATGCCTCTGTTCCATCCAGTGCTGGCCTATCCTTGCCACCAGAAAATATCGGTGAGGTACTTAACCAGGGATTTGAATTTGTTCTTGGTTGGAGTGGCGGATCAGCTGATGGTTTTAGATATAGCCTGTCAGTTAATGGTAGTTATGCCGTTAACGAAATATTGTTCTGGGACGAAACTCCGGGCATTCCGGAATACCAGCAATCGACCGGAGCACCCATGGGAGCTGCACTCTACTATGAATCCATGGGCATATTTGAGACTCAGGCCGATGTGGATGCATATCCACACTGGGCAGGTGCCCAGCCCGGCGATGTCATCTTCAGGGATGTAAATGAAGATGGTGCCATCGATGGTCTGGACAGGGTGAGGCAGGATAAAAGCGGACTCCCGTTTTTCACAGGAGGATTATCAGGAAACTTTTATTGGGCCAATTTCGATTTCTCCGTCTTGTTTCAGGGAGTTACCGGGGCCGTTGCCTATATCAGTCCGGAATCAGGAGAGATTGGAAACTACTATAACGATTACGCCGTTAACAGGTGGACACCTTCCAGTCCAAGCTCTACTTATCCAAGGGCGTGGAACCGCGACAATGAGTACTGGAGAAGTCAGGGCAACACCTTCTGGCTCCATAATACCAATTATCTCAGGTTGAAGAACATTGAGTTTGGATACAATCTTCCTCCCAAGGCCGTAGGCGCCATGGGCCTTCAGGCATTCCGTATCTATGCCAACGCCTTGAACTTGTTCACTATATCGCCTGAAAAACTGATTGATCCCGAGCTTACTTCCGGACAAGCCTATCCATTACAGCGGATTATTAATCTCGGACTTACAATAACCTTTTAAAAACTCAGACTATGAAACAGATACTTAAAATATTTATCCTTTTTCTGATAGTTGGTCTGACCAATTCTTGCAATAAAGATTATCTGGAGCTTGAGCCATTATCAGATTATTCAGACGCAGCTGTCTGGAACGATCCTGCACTGATAGAGACTTTCGTGAATAACATATACAGGAATGCTATGGGATGGCCCTTTGCCATCGAGAGGCTTTCTGATTATTCGGACGAGTCTCACTTTACTCCCGATTGGGATGTGACTAACTTTAACAAATGCCTGATGACCTCTGACGGACTCATGGGTTGGGAAGTAGACTGGGCGACACCCCATACACTTCATTTCCGATGGGCTCCGCTTTACAGCAATATAAGGGCCTGTAATATCTTTTTAGAGAAGACGGCAGGTGTCGATTTCGGAATTCAACAGGATGATGTCGATAGAATGACCGGGGAAGTCTATTTCCTTCGGGCCTACAACTATCACTATCTGGCAGCCCTGTACGGCGGGGTTCCAATTATTGACAAGGCCTATGGCCTGAGCGATGAGTTTGAGATAGCCCGGAGCAGCTACGAGGAGACAATTAATTTCATTCTGGCTGACCTTGATAGGGCCGCAGGTATGCTACCTGAGGATTATGGAGGAGGCTCCTCCGAAGGACGGATCACCAGTGGGGCAGTTCTGCACCAAAAGGCCAGAACTTTACTCTACGCAGCCAGTGATTTGCATCATAATCAATCGAGCTATGCACCAGGGTTTAGCAATCCAGAACTCCTGGGTTATGTTGGAGGCAGTCAGAATACCAGATGGCAGGCCGCAAAGGATGCAGCTGAAGTTGTGATGGGTCTTGGATATAGTTTGGTTTCCCCCAATCCTGCTCCAACTGATGACATCACCCAGAATTTTGTCAACTACTTCATTTCTTACGGTCCTGAGAGTGAGGATATCCTCTTGCAGTATTTTACTCCTAAAACCGATGAGAACTGGGATGGTTATAACCCCGCTCTCTATTGCGGACCTAACGGGTATCACAACTGGGGTAATAACGTGCCCCTGGGCGAACTGGCGGATGATTATGAGTTTACGGATGGTACCAGTTTCGACTGGAATAATCCGGCTCATGCTGCCGACCCATATACTGGCAGGGAAGCCAGGTTCTATGCCACTATTCTTTATGAAGGTTCCGACTGGAGGGACCGTCCTTCGGATGTGACGGGCATCGATCCCTGGAACAAGATTCAGGTGGGTCATATTTATAATATGGCTGGTGAGGTGATAGTACCTGGTGTGGATACCCGCAGCGGCCCTATTGAAGATTGGAACGGAGGAAAATCCGGTTACTATTTGAGGAAGTATGTGGATGTTTCCGTTGATCCGCAGTATGTAAAACAGGATATACCATTTCGACATTTTCGCTACGCAGAGACGCTTCTGAATTATGCGGAAGCTGCGATTGAGCTGGGTGATGAAGATGATGCACGTACTGCTCTCAATCTGATCCGTACACGCGCCGGTCAGCCTGCTATTACGGCAACTGGTGCCGCTTTAGAAGTTGCTTATCGTCATGAACGCCGGATCGAAATGGCCTACGAGGATCAACGCTTCTGGGATGTGAGGCGCTGGATAGTCGGACCTGAAGCCTACCATCAGACCCACAGGGTAGATGTACGCTATGAAACCGATCAGGCGGCGACCAACTACAGACAGGCGGATGGAAGCACATGGGGTACTCCCATCTTTTCAGAAGCTGAGCTGGGCGGCGATGCCAGGGCATGGTTGGATAAGGCATATTTCTTCCCTATTATGAGGGATGAAATGAATAAAAATCCAATGCTTATTCAGAATCCAGGTTATTAATATCTGAATAGCTAAGTATATAAGGCCATCCAATCAGCGTGAAAGCACTGGGAGGATGGCCTTTATTTTCTATGAATGGCTAAGAAATTTCTGACGGTGAGTCTGCTTGCAGTCTGCATTGCTTTTGCGGGTTGCAGGAAAAATGTGCCCGATCTTTTTGAAAAGCAGAACTTCAACGATGATTGGCAGTTCTTTCGAGTCGAAGAGGAACCTTCCGATGATCAGTTTCTTGATCCTGAGTTCGACGATTCAGGGTGGGAAGATGTTAGGATTCCACATACACCCAGGCTGGAACCTTTGCTGGTGAATGATCAGTGGCAGGGGACCTGCTGGTATAGAAAGAAATTTAAGCTCCCAGGCGGACAGAAAGGAAGAAAGCTCTACCTCAGTTTTGAAGGGGCCATGAATGTGGCGGATGTCTGGATTAATGGCATCCATAAAATAAGACATCAGGGAGGATATTTGCCATTTGTTATTGAATTTTCGGATGTGGCCGACTGGCAGGGGATCAATCAACTGGTGGTCAGACTGGATAACAGGGATAATCCCACCACTGGCCCAAAGCCTCTGGAAATCCTTGATTTTAATACCTATGGAGGGATCTACAGGAATGTCTGGCTGTCTTCAAAAGCACCCCTGCATATCACGGATCCGGTTTATGCAGACCAAGAGGCAAGCGGTGGAATATTTGTTAGCTACCCGGAGGTAAACTTAAGCAGTGCCACGGTAACCATAAAGACCCATATGGTCAATGAGAGCAGCAGAAGTGAAGCCTTCAAAATCATACATAGCCTCTATAAGGGCGAGCAGCTGATTCAGAAGTCCAGGGGTGAGCAGCTTTCTCTCTCCCCCGGGGAGGATGCAGCTTTTCTGAATGAACTGAAGCTTGAAGATCCTGAGCTCTGGTCCCCACAATATCCTCATTTGTATCTCCTTGAAACCGCAGTGATGCAGGGAAATAGGATCATTGACAAGGAAACAAACCGGATCGGGATTAAAACTATGGCCTTTCGGGATCAGGCTTTCTTTCTGAATGGGGAAGAGCTTAAGCTCAGGGGAGTGAACCGCCACCAGGAATATCCTTATGTGGGTTATGCACTTTCTGACAATGCCCAGTACAGGGATGCAAAAAAGATAAAAGATGCCGGGTTTGATTATGTGCGCTTGTCCCATTATCCTCACTCGAATGCCTTTATGGATGCCTGCGATGAACTGGGACTTATGTGTATTGATGCCATCCTGGGCTGGCAATATTACAGCGATAGCCCTGAATTCCAGGCACATGTTTTCTCTACGGCACGTGATATGATTCGACGAGATCGAAACCATGCATCGGTGCTTGCCTGGGAAGTATCCCTGAACGAATCCTGGATGCCCGAGTATTTTATTGACTCCTTACACCAGATTGCCCACAAAGAATACCCGGGCGATCAATGTTTTACCGCCGGATGGCAGGAATATGGCTACGACATTTACCTGCAGGCACGCCAGCACCGTTTGGGCCGGCATCAGCCTCCGCTTGAAAAACCCTATGTGGTTTCTGAATATGGGGACTGGGAGTATTATGCCATGAATGCAGGATTAAACCAGGATGCCTGGGATGATCTTATCCAGGAAGAGCGGTCGAGCCGTCAGCTTCGGGGCCATGGACCAATGCGCTTGCTGCAACAGGCAAAGAACATCCAGGAAGCCCACAATGATAATTTCTCCACCCCGGCCTTCGCCGATGGCTACTGGGTCATGTTCGATTATAACCGTGGGTATGCTGATGATCTGGAGGCCTCCGGCATTATGGACATCTTCAGGATTCCCAAGCCCTCATTTTACTTTTTCCAGAGTCAGCGCTCTGCCTCAGATCCCTTTGGGAAGCCCATGGTCCATCTTGCCAATATGCTTCCGGACAAGAGCGGTGAGATCAGGATTTTCAGCAACTGTGACGAAGTTGAATTGATCCTGAATGGTATAAGTGCCGGAAGGCAGTCGCCCGACCAGGATCAGTTTTCAGACAAGCTGGCCCATCCGCCTTTCACATTCAATGCTGCTTCTTTCGATTTGGGTGAGCTTAAGGCACGTGCATACCTGAACGGTGAACTGGCTGCAGAAACAGTTCAGCATACACCTGGAGAGGCTTCCGGGATCATTCTCAGGGCTGATCTGGGTGGCCGGGATTTACAATCGGACTCAAATGATATGATTTTCCTTTATGCAGAGGTGGTAGATGATAAGGGAACAATAGTCCCTGATCCGGATTGGGAGATATCATTTACTCTGGAAGGTGAGGCCCGGATTATTGGCCCTAACCCTGCAAGCACAGAGGCAGGAATCGCTGCAGTTTTACTGAGGGCAGGCAAGATGCCTGGCTTATTAGAGATCAATGCCTCTTCAGGGGAATTATCTTCTGGAAGCATACAATTAGAGATGAGTGCCATCCACGAATAAGCAGAATTATATTGAAAGACCGGCCCGCTAAATATCACCCGCTTGTCAACTTAGCA